>CAYXDZ010000525.1:0-2724 GCA_964463815.1 uncultured Verrucomicrobiota bacterium
GTCTGGCATTTCTACACCGAACCGGACCAGGGCGGTTCATTCGGTCTGGCGATTCCCACCGGCTCGCTGCTCGCGAAATGGCAGGCCGCGACAACGACGGAGGACAAGGCGAAACTCGCGGGCGAATTGCAGTCCTTGCTCACGGCGGCTGTGCCCGAGAATAAAGATTCGCCGGACGCTCTGCTGCACCGGCAACTCACCTCGCTCGGCGGGCCGCTGTTCCGTAGCGCAGACTGGCAGTCTGCCGTACCGCCGACTGCAAGTCGGCAAGCGCCAGGACAATCCCAACCTGCCATGACCACCGCCCCCTCGCAGGCTACCAGCACTGCGATACAGCAGACTGCCAGTCTGCGCTACAACACCTTCGGCCTCGACGCCGCTCAATTCACCGGTGCTGACCTCGCCGTGCGGGCGCCTGCGACCATCGAAATCCGCCTGCCGGCTGACCTGGTGGCTGGATACGAGTTCGTCACGACTGGCTCCCTTGATCCGTCCCGCGGTGCCGCAGGCAGTGTTCAACTTCAACTGACAACCAACCAACCCGCCACCGGTTCCGGTCTGCTGGCCATCGAAGCAAAGACTTCCGACGGCGAAGGCCCGTGGTATTCCAACAATCGCACGACATCGCATAGCACGCCCATAATCGTGCATGAAGGCAGCGCCGCACAGAAACGTATCGAGGCCGCGTTTGAGGAGTTTCGCGCGATCTTCCCCGCCGCGTTGTGCTACACCAAAATCGTGCCGGTCGATGAGGTGGTGACGCTCACGCTGTTCTACCGCGAGGACGATCATTTCAAACGCCTCATGCTCGACGAAGCACAGGCGGCCCGACTTGACCGGCTCTGGGACGAGTTGCATTACGTCGCGCAGGACGCGCTTACGTTGGTCGATGTCTTCGAGCAACTCTGGCAATACGCCACCCAGGACGCCGATCCCAGCGTCTTTGAGCCGATGCGCGAACCGATCCGGCAGCGCGCGGATGAATTCAAGCGGCGGTTGGTCGCGACCCAGCCAGCGCATCTTGAAGCCGTGTTGAAATTCGCGGATGGCGCGTATCGCCGGCCGCTCACCGACGCGGAGCAGGCTGAGCTGCGCGGCCTTTATCGCAAGCTGCGGGCCGAGGAGATGTCACATGAGGATGCGATTCGACTCACGCTCGCGCGCACGCTGATCGCACCAGCCTTCCTTTATCGCGCCGAGAAACCGGGAGCGGGCGATCAAGCCGGGCCGATCAACGATTGGGAACTCGCCACCCGCCTCAGTTATTTCCTCTGGTCCTCCGCGCCGGATGCCGAACTGCGTGCGACCGCAGCGCAGGGGCAACTTCATCAGTCGGGCGCACTTACCGAACAGACAAGGCGGATGCTGCGCGACGAGCGGATCCGCCGGCTGGCGACGGAATTTGCCAGCGTCTGGCTGCACATCTACGACTTCGACGACCTGAGCGAAAAAAGCGAACGGCACTTTCCGACCTTCACCGGCCTGCGCGGCGCGATGTATGAGGAGACGATCCGCTTCTTCACCGACCTGTTCCAGAACGACGGCTCGGTGCTGGACATCCTCGATGCCGACCACACCTTCCTGAATGCGGACCTCGCGGAGCATTATGGAATTCCATTCAATGGTAGGACGACGCTCCCGCGGAACCCTGATAAAGAAGAATCGGCCCGGCAGGAGCCTCGCCCTGCCGGGTTTGGCTCGGACGGCTGGCACCGCGTGGATGGCCTCAAGCAGTTCGGTCGCGGCGGCGTCCTTGGTCAGGCCACGGTGCTGGCCAAGCAATCCGGCGCGTCACGCACCAGCCCGATTCTGCGCGGCAACTGGGTCGCCGAAGTGCTCCTGGGCGAGCGCCTGCCCCGCCCGCCCGCCGACGTGCCGCAGCTCCCTGAGGACGAGGCCACTGAAACGCTGACCATGCGCCAGCTTACCGAGAAGCACAGCAGCGATCCGAAGTGCTATGGCTGCCATCGTCGCATTGATCCGTACGGCTTCTCCCTGGAAGCCTTCGACGCCATCGGCCGGCTGCGGGAACGCGATCAGGCCGGTCATCCCCTCGACGTGAAGACCACCGTGATGGACGGCACGGAGATCGACGGTCTGGAAGGCTTGCGCCACTACCTGCTCGCCGAACGCCGCGAGGCGTTTCTGAAGCAATTCTGCCGCAAGCTGCTCGGTTACGCCCTCGGCCGCAGCGTCCTGCTCTCCGACAATGCGCTGATTGCCGAGATGCTCGCACAACTCCAACAGCACGACTACCGGGTCAGCGCCGCCATCGAATCCATCGTCCGCAGCCGGCAGTTCCGCGAGATTCGCGGGAAGGAGATGGCGGGCGAAGAATAGACCGGCTATAACCGTCCAAACCCAACTGATTATGACCACCCACCAATTCTCCCGTCGCACGTTTCTCCGCGGGATCGGCGTCACCATGGCGCTGCCGTGGATGGAATCGCTCACCGTCTGGGGCGACACGCCGCCCGCCGGTGTCAAGCCCGCGAGTGAAGCTCCCGTGCGCCTGGCCGTGCTCTTCGCCGGCAACGGCTTTCATTCGAAGGAATGGTGGGCCAAGGGCGAGGGCAAGCAGATGGAACTCGGCCAGGTGCTCGCGCCGTTGAACGATTTCCGCGAAAAGCTGCTGTTCGTGCGCGGCCTCTACAACGAGGAGGCGCTCAAGGGCAACATCCACAGCTCGCAGACGGGCAACCTGCTTTCGGGCGCGCCGCTGGC
>CAYXDZ010000526.1:0-2721 GCA_964463815.1 uncultured Verrucomicrobiota bacterium
CGGCGAGCACGCGGCTGCGCTTGTCCACCATGGTGGGCACGAGCACGCTGACCAGATTGGTCGGATTCGCGTAGTTCAATTGCACGACGCGGGTGACCAGCGGCGGCAACGCGGCGGGATCCTGGATGGTGATCCGGGCCACCTTGGTCCGGGGATCGCGCACCATCGTGAGGCTGTAGGTTTCCAACACGGAGACCAGGGCGTCCTCGGCGGTGACATTCTCGAAGCGGATCGTCACGTTCGGCGGCACCGGTATCTTGCCGTCCGGACCGGGCTCCGGATTCGTGAGGCGCGGATCCAGGATGAAATTGATGTTGGCCTGGCGGGCGAGGGTTTTGACCGCTTCGATGAGAGGCGCTTCATCAATGACGATCAGCGGCACTACTTCCGCCGGGACATTCACCGGTTCGCCGGCAGCAGGCGCATTGGTTTCCTGGGCAAAGCCGACCGTGCTGCCGACGGTCAGGCCGAGGATGAGGGTTAGTTTGGGTATCGTTTTCATGTGCTGTTGTTGAGTTGACTGAGTTGACGAAAAATCGTCTGCGTATGGGCGGACTGGTTAATCCAGTTTGATCTCCCTGCGCGTGGCGGTGTCCTTGATGCCGACCGTCACAGACTTGTCGGACATTTCGACAAACTCGACCTGGATCAGCTTGCCGCCGGTTTGAATGGGCGCGGCTTCACCCAGGTAAATGGTAATGCCATTGATCATGGCCCAACGCTTGTCGCCCACCCCGCCGAGGCCGGTGATACGCAGACCGCGGAGAATGGAGTCGTCAGAAACCGGCTTGGGAACCGGAATCGGATCCGGCCGTTTATTGCGCTGCTGACTGACGTACTGCGCGTTCGGGAAGAACGGATCGCGCGCCCGGAGATCATTGAAATCCGCGACGAACACCGACTCGGGAATCTCGACCACCGGTATCTGATTGGAAACCACGCTCGCCGAGCGAACGGCCGTTCGGGCCTCCGCCGGCACGGTGCGGGCAGACACCTTTTCGGCCGCCGTCGCCGACTGACCTGGAAGCAGACAGGACAGGACAGCGATGGACACGACCGGTGAAAATTGGGCGCGGGATGATTTCATGGAGCTTAAGAGTTCGAAGGTTTGATCAGCGTCACGACATCCATGCGGAAGTTGACCTTCTCCGAGCCGGGGGCGCTGTCCGGCTCCAGGGCGAGATTCTGAATCTGAAAGAGCGGATGCTGGTTCTCAAAATCACGCAGAAAGCGGCCGAAATCGTAGAAAGTCCCCGAGCCGCTGACCTTGAAGGTCGCCGCTTGATACGGGAACTCGGGGAACAACCCAACCGGACCCAGCGTTTCCGGGCTGATCTGCGGAATATCCACCGCGTAATTCGCTTTGAACTTGTTGAGCATGTTCACAAACCAGAAGAACCGGTCACCATAAGCCATGCCATCTTCCCGGCCGGATAGCTCCTCCTGCAGCCGCTCGCGCTTCCGGGCAAACTCCTCCCGTTGCTCAACCAGGCGGCGGGTGCCGTCGATCTGCTCCTCGATGTTCGCGGTTTCCACGGCCATCTGCTTCAGCTTTTCCTGCTGCGAGCGCACCAGCAACATCCAGGCGGCGGCCATGGCGAACACGCTGACGAGATAGACCAGGATCATCCGGTCCCGTTTGTCTTTGGAAAGTTTGGCCATAATCAGTTGCGCTCCTTCTCGGGAAATTTGCACTCAACGGTAAACAACGTGAACGCCCTGCTGGCCTCGCCTTGTGCGGGCGGCAGCAGCTTGGCCAGCCGTACCCCGCCGGATTCCAGGTTGTCCTTGAAATAAGGTGACTGGCTCATCGCCGCGATGAACGCGTTGAAATTCTGCTCCCCTTGCGCGCCGAAGTCGCGGGCATCCAGCGTCAGGAGAATCTTCTCGGTGGCGGTGGCCGGTTTGCCCTTCTTCTTCTTGGGTGCCGCGGTGCCCTTCGTGGCTTTTTCCTCCGGCGGCTTCACCACCACGTAGGACTGGGCGGCGTTGAGGCGAACCAGTTGCACCCGATCCTCCACCATCGTGTACTGGAGGGCGTTCAACACGGGTGCCCAGAGAAAGCGGTTGGTGGCCAGCCGATCCAGGGAATTGATCTTGTCCATGGACAGGCGGATGCCGTTGCTGGCCTCGCGCAGTTCCTTGTTGGCCGGTTCGAGCCGCGACCACTCGGTCTTCCTTTCTTCAAGCCGGCTGCTCACCACCATCTGCTCGAACAACAGCGTGCTGTACCACAGCAGGACGAGGAAGACCCCGAAGGCGCCGAACCACGCGGCGCGCTTCACGGGATCGTTGCGGCGCTCTTCCTCCGCGGTGATCGCTTCTGACAGGAGATTGATGCGGACAGGCATAAAAGGAATTAGAAGGCGGTGGCCGCCGCGCCGATGGCCACCGACAGGCGGGCGACGTTGGGTTCAAACTGGGCGAGTTGTTCAGCCGGGAGGCTGCGCCCAAAGGTCTTGGTGGGATCCCACGTGCTGCACGGAGCCATCAATTCATTCTGGAGCGTCTGCGCCAGAAACTCGGAGCAGGCGCACCCGCCCGAGACGAGCACCCGGGCCACCGGTTTTTCATTCTGGTGCTCGAAGAAATCCGCCGAGGCGCGCAGTTCGCGCCCGAGGGGGAGCAGCAAGGTTTCCAAGGTGGACTGTACCTCGTGCGGCATGCCGATCTTGATGCCCTCGGCTTCCTCGTAGCTGATGCTCAAAGTTTCCGCCAGCC
>CAYXDZ010000527.1:0-2705 GCA_964463815.1 uncultured Verrucomicrobiota bacterium
CAGGGGCACTATCGTCGCGGTCCAGCCAAAGCTGGAGGAGCTGCCGGGTTCCACGCCGGGTGGCAGGCTTTCGGAGGTCGGTCGCCACCAACGCACCGTGTTCCGCTGGTCCAGCGTCAAGACCGTCTGGGAGTCGGGACTGAAGACGGCACGTTTGAGCGGGGTCTCGTGCCGCATTTCGGCAAACGGAGCGAGCGGCTCGCTGGTCCGCCAGAGCTTCAACCAGCCATCCTGATGAGCCGTGGCGGCAATCGCACCGTCCGGGTGCATGATGGCAAAGGTGAGCGCTTCATCCGGTCGCGCCAGCAAAGCGTCCCAGGTGCGGGCCGTGGCCAGTTCGAGGCGGCGGAAGGCCCCGTTGCGCGCAATGGCGCTGGAGAAGCGGCCGTCCTTGGTGAAACTCACGGCGAGCATTTCCGAAGGCAGCACCCACGGACGGACCATGGGCACGGCCAGGGAACGCTGGCTCAGCGTGGACATCAAACGCGTGCCGGCCAGTTCGTCCGCCGGCTGTTGGCGCAAGAGATAGGCGAGCATGGCCAGGCCCTTGGCCGTGTTGCCATCGTCCAGATAGCTCTCGGCCCGCTCATGCTGCAAGCGGCGGACAAGTTGCCGCGTCTCGTCGCCGGCCACTTTCAGACTGCGCGCCGCGAGGGTCGAACCGATGGCCAGCGTGACGAGCGAAATGACACAGACCGCGATCAAGACGGACAGTGCGGGGCGTCGCCGGCACCAGCGCCAGGCGTGCTCCCACGGTTTGACCGGTCGCGCCCGCACGGGTTCGCCGTTGCGCCAGCGCTCGAGGTCTTCCGCCAATTCGAGCGCGGACGCGTAACGTCGCGCCGGCTCCTTCTCGAGCGCTTTGAGACAGATCGATTCGAGGTCGCGTGACAACTCAGGCACTCGTCTCCGGGGCGCCAGAGGCGGTTGCTCGATGACCTGCCGCAACGTTTCCAAGGGCGTCTTCGCAAGAAACGGCGGCGTGCCGGTGAGCAGTTCGTAAAGAATCGCCCCCAGACTGTAAACATCAGCGGCCGTGGTGACTTCGCCACCCTTGCCCGCGGCTTGTTCGGGAGCCATGTAACTCGGCGATCCGAGGACCGATTGGTCCTGGGTCAGGCCGGCGTCGGATTCCTGGATCTTCGCCAGCCCGAAATCCGCGATGCACGGTTCGCCGTCGGCATCGATCAGGATGTTCGACGGCTTCAAATCGCGATGCAGAATGCCGCGTTGATGCGCATAGTGAACCGCCTGCGCAACCTTGATGAGCAACGCCACGCGCGCGGCCGGTTCTTTGGGCAACCGGTCCCCGGACAGGAGTTCGTCCAGCCCGGCACCCTTCACCAGCCTCATGCTGAAATAGCAGACGCCCTCGTGCTCGCCGCTTTCGTAGAGCGAAACGATACGCGGATGATGTAGCCGTGCGACCGCCGCGACTTCGACCTCGAAGCGCAGACGCGCGGCCGGAGTCGCGCGACCCGCCGGATGAATCATCTTCAAGGCGACCTCGCGTTCGGGATTGAACTGCCGCGCGTGATAGACGACGCCCATGCCGCCCCGCGAGATTTCGCCGAGCAGTTCGTACGACGCGAAGAAGCGTCGTTCCGGCGCGACCCGGTTCGGTGGCAGCACCGGGGTATCGGCGAGGAACTCCTCCGGCGGCGGGGTGAGGGCGAGTTGCAGCAGGCAATTCGGACAACGGTTGCCGAGCGACTGGTCGGGCAAAACGCGACCGCACTCTGCGCACGTATGGTTGTCTGACGATGTCATGTCACGGTCTTCGCCCCGTATCCATTAAGCAAACCCGGCAAAAAGGTTACAAACGACGTGAGTTGAATGGTAGGGCGAGGCTCCCGTCGAGCCCACTTCAAAGTCCCAGAGAGACGGTACGCTTTTGGTTTCGCTTCGATGGAGCTTTGATCGGGGCTCCGCAGGAGCGTCGCCCTACCGCTGGCATCGATGGTCACTGTCTTCCCAGCACATCGATCAAATGGCGGAGTTCCAGATCAACTTCCGCCTCGTCGGCCACGGTACGGGCGACCTCCGCGCGCATCAACTCGGCGTAACGGCGTTTCATGCGATGCACCTCGGTCTTCACCGCGCCCTCGGACATGCCGAGCTTGGCCCCGAGCTCGGCATAGGTCAGTTCGACGCGCTCCCCGGGCAGACTGCCTTCCAGCAGTTGAAAGCGGTCGCGCTTGCCGGCCGTTTCGTATTCGGCCTGCAACCGGGTGCGGGCCGCGGCCAGCAAGGTCATCGCCCACTTGCGCTCGAAGAGCAGATCGGCGCTGTGGCGGTCGGCGGGTTCGAGTTGATAACGCTGCTCGGCGGTGAGCGCGTCCAGCGGGATGGGCCGCTGGCCGCCGCCGCGTTTGAGCGCGCGCTCGCGATCCCATTCATTGGCGAGGAAACACTTGAAGGCGGTCAGCAGGAACCACCGAAATCGCCCCCGTCGCCGGTCGGCCACGCGCAGGTAATCCTTCTGCAACAGGCGCGCGAAGAATTCCTGGGTGAGATCCTCGGCCGCCGGCACGTCCTGGCCGGAGCGGCGCGCGAAGGCGTAGAGGGGAAACCAGTAGCTCCGGCACAGTTCCTCCAGCGCCGCCGCCGCCTGGGGCGAATCCGTGTCCGCCGCCGCCAGGACCACGCTCCAGTGGGTCGTCGCAAACACGGCGGCTTTGGGGATGGGTTCGGACATCGGGTGA
>CAYXDZ010000528.1:0-2703 GCA_964463815.1 uncultured Verrucomicrobiota bacterium
TGCCGTTCGCCACGGGCGTGGCCCTCAGCCGCCCCGATCTGCACGTGTTTGTCTTCGGCGGTGATGGCGACGCCTTCTCCATCGGCGGCAACCACCTCACCCACACCGCGCGCAAGAACGTCAAGATGACCTATGTCATCATGGACAACCAGGTGTACGGCCTCACCAAGAAACAGACCTCGCCCACCTCGCCGCTCGGCTTCAAAAGCAAGACCGACGCCTGGGGTGCGATTGATCATCCCATCAATCCGGCCAAGCAACTCGTCGCCGCCGGAGCCACGTTTGTCGCCCGCACCACCGCCACCAACCCCAAGCATGTCCTCGAGATGATGGAAAAGGCGATGGACCATGACGGTTTCAGCGTCATCCAATGCCTGAGCGAATGCGTCGAGTTTTTTGAAGGCGCGTTTGACGCGGCCAATCCACGCAAGGGCGGCGTGTTCAAGGAAGTTCCCGCTGACCACGATGTAACCGATGAAGTGGCGGCTTACAAACTGGCGCTGGACCCGTTCCCCGGTTATTTCGGCGTCTTCTATGACGTGAAGCGGCCGACCAAGAACAAGCTGGAAGCCGACATCATTGCCAAGGCCCAGGAGAAGACCAGGGGTCAGGAGGACTGGCAGATTCTCCAGAAGAACTTCGATCGGATGAAGTAAGCGGCCGCTGATTTGCAAACGCCCCGGAGTTTTTCTCTGCGGGGCGTTTTCTTTTTTTGGCATGAGGAAGCGCCTCCTCAAGGCCGAAGCTCTTGCCCGTATGCTCGCCGGAACCTCAATCCGATTGAGCGCGCCTGGCCGCCGCTCGAAGCCGACTGATTCCCGTGACCATATCGTGGGCCGCTATGGAAACAGCAGATTGCGCCGGTATAAATCCAGACAGAGCAAGGTCACCGCCAGCACCACCAACGAATAATGCAGCCGCGCCGCGAGACTCCAGAAACCCCGTCGCCACGCCACCATGCAGAAGCCGGCAACCAGCAGGGTCAACCCGAGGAAGAACGGAGCCGCCCGCATCAAAGCCACCACCGGCTCGGGCAGCCCATACAAATATGGAAATGAACCCTGATCCAGTTGGATCAAGGTTGGTTTGACCAGCAACCAGACGCCCACACCCGCGGCCAGCACCGCCGCTCCCTGAGCCAGCCAGCCCATGCCAACGTGACGGCGTTCCACCACGGGCTGGTCGCCGGAATTTGAGACGATCAGTCTTTTCATCAGCGTGATCACACCCGCGATCGGCCACCAGATCAGGTTGGACACCAGAACGCAGAAGACTCCCACAGCTAACACGCGTCGCGTGGAACCCATCTCATACCACGCCGCCCGCCGGTAAACGCCCCGTTCGGTGACGAGATGCGAAGCCGGTCCATCCTCTGAAAGCCGAAAGGCGATGCGCCGCCCGACACCCGCAGGTCCGGTGACGTGCGATCCAGTGCGCTCGAATACGCCGGGTTCAATCTGCCGGTAGGTGGTATTGCCAATTGCAATTAATCCTTCCGGATCAGCTTGCACGAACTGCTCCGGCGCGGTCCCCAGGATTGGTGCCCGGCGTGGAAAGCGAGTGGTGACGTAGGTGCCCGTCCAGGGGAGCGGATTTGCGCCAAGTCGGCTGACCGGTGGTTCAGAGGCTTCCAGAGCCGGCGGGGTATCGCTGATGAATCTCCGGGCGAATGTGCGGACCAGCGACCGCGCAAGCTGCAGGCTGTCATTGCGATTGTAGGCAAGGAACAGGCCGACCCGGGACTGCGGGCAGACCATCAGCACGCTGTTGAAGCCGGGCCAGGAGCCCAGTTGCGTCAAGACACGGCGACCGTTCAGGAACACTTCATTGAAGCCGTAACTGCGTCCGGGAACCGCCGGGTGGAAGGCGAATTGCGGTTCCAACAGTGCGGCATGAACCTCCGGAGAAAATGCCGGCGAACCGTCGGGAAGCCGGTTGGCGGTCAACGCGATGAGGAACCGGGACATGTCACCGGCCGTGGTGGCCAGTCCGGCGGCGGGCGGGATGTTCACGTAATCAATCGGCACCGGCCGCAGCCGGTCGTCCTCCAGCCGATACCCGCGCGCCAGCCCGGCCGGGGACTCTTCCGACAGTGCGAACGTGCTCTTCGTCATGCCGAGCGGTTCCAGCCAACGGGCGCGCATGAATGCTGGGAAGGGTTCGCCACTCAGGCGTTGCACGAGGTGCCCCGCCAGCGCGAACCCATAGTTGTCGTAGCTGCTGAACCGCCCCGGCGGACGAAGCCGGACGGGTTGATGCGCGGCCAGGTAATCAACCAACTCCCAACGCTCGTCGAGGTTGCGGGCACCGTGGTTCAACCACTGATAATCAAATCCCGCCGAGTGTGTCAGCAGATGATGCAGCGTCACCGGCGTGTCGAAGGTTGGCTCAATCTCAAGGGCGCGCAGGTAGGAGTTGACGTCAGCATGCAGATCAAGCCGCCCTTTCCCGGCGAGCTTCAACGCTGCCGCCGCTGTGAGCACCTTGGAGATCGATGCCACCCGGAACACGGTCTCCTCCACCGAAACGCCCCGGCGACTGGCCACATCGGCAAAACCAAACCCGTCCGTAAAGACAACCCGCCCGTCTTTGACCACGGCCAGCGCCGCGCCAGGAATCTTGGCCTCCCGCATCCGCTCTTCGAGATAGGACGCGGCAAAGCCGGCGACACCCGTCTCATTCAGCCCGGTCATCGGGGACGGC
>CAYXDZ010000529.1:0-2703 GCA_964463815.1 uncultured Verrucomicrobiota bacterium
AGCCGCGGCGGTACTCAAACTTCTCGACCGCCTTCATCAAGCCCATGTTGCCTTCCTGGATCAGGTCGAGGAAGGAGAGACCGCGGTTCGTGTATTTTTTGGCGATGGAAATCACGAGCCGCAGGTTGGCCTCGACCATTTCGGTCTTGGCCTGAAGCGCCTTCGCCGCGAAGTGTTTCAACTGATCGTAGGCGCGGAGATATTCCTCGCATTCCATGCGGACGAATTCTTCCAACGCGGCCAGTTTGCCCTTCTCGCCATCGATGATCTGCTGGGCGTGGCTGGACTTCCGGTGTTTCTCCCATTCCTGAATGACGTGGCGGCTGGAGAGAATCTTGTCGTGAATGTTCTCGGCCACGAGAGCCATTTCTTCGATGACCTTCTGCTTGTAATAGAATTTCGGAAACGAGTTCTGGAGCTTGTGGTCCAGTTTTTGAAATTCCTTCTCGGTCGCCGGCCGCTTGCGATCCGCCGATTTGCGGACCTGGGCGTACTTCGCATCCACCTGCGAGTCGATGTCGCGCACCGCCTTGACGAGCTTGCGCAGATCCTTGAGGTGGTTCTCGCGGCCTTCGATCTTCTTGTCCACGATGACGCGGTCGAAGCGTTCCTTGGGCGGTTCGGAGATCAGCTTCTCGGCCAGCGCGATGTGTTCCTTGCCGGCGAAACCGAAGCTGTAAATGATCCGCTTGACCTCATTTTCGGCGTCCTCGATGCGCTTGGAAATCTCGACCTCCTGCTCGCGGGTCAGCAACGGCACCTGGCCCATCTGCTTGAGGTACATCCGCACCGGATCATCAAGGATGTCGAGCTTGGTCTTCTCGTCCTCCTCCTCCGGCTCCGGCTGTTTGACGCGATCCACTTCTGCCTGGTCCACAATCTCAATCTCGAGATTGCGCAACTTGGTGTAAATGTCCTCGAGATCCTCGGGAGAAACGATGTTCTCGGGCAACGCATCGTTGATGTCCCCATAGGTCAGGTAGCCCTGCTCCTGGGCCAGTCGCACCAGTTCCTTGATCTTCTCCGTCAGATCAACTCCGGACTGGTTGGTGATGCTTCCCAAGCTCGCCAGGGCTTCCTCGGGGGTTTGAGCGGGGGCTGCCAAGGCGGCCGGCGCGGCGTTCACCGGGGCGGCGGCCGCCTTGGATGCCGGTTTGGGCGCGGGCTTCCTGGCGGGAGCGGCCGCCGGCTTGGAAACGACAGGCTTTTCGGGTTTGTGAGGGGCCTTGGCTTTGGCGGCCTTGGCTTTCTTGGGCGGAGGGGTGGTTCGCTTGGACAAAGTTTTCGGGGTGGCTTTAGGCGCGCGGGCCTTCGATTTGGCCATAGTACTGGGTCGGTAGGGACGTGGTTAATGCACCGTTAAAAATAGCCGGGGAATATGAAAGGCACCCTTGCAAGCGTCAAGTCGCGAAAAGGGAGTATTTCCGCGCCGCCCTGACAACGGAGCACACTGCTGGACTGACCGTAACAGTCCTTGATTCGAAAAATGGCCGGAAAATCTCTACGCCGGGACCGTGTTTCCAACCGCCTTGGCGGTCTGGTCCGCACGGAACTTCTGGTAAGCCGCCTTGATCGCCGGGTATTTCAAGCCAAGGATGGATGCTGCCGTCAGCGCGGCATTCTTCGCCCCGGCCTTGCCCACCGCGAATGTGGCCACCGGCACCCCGCCGGGCATCTGGACGATGGCCATGAGGGAGTCCATCCCGTCCAGCAGCCCGCCCTTCAGCGGCACGCCCAGCACCGGCAAATCCGTCTTGGCGGCGATGACGCCGGGCAGATGCGCCGCCATGCCGGCTCCGGCGATGAAAACTTCGGTCCCCCGGCCCGGTGCGGCCGCCACGTATTCGAGCAGCGCGTCGGTGGCCCGGTGAGCGGAAATGACCCGCGCTTCATTCGGCACCCTCAGATCGTTCAACTGTTTCACAGCTTCGTGCATCACGTCCCAATCGGACTGGCTGCCCATAAGAATTGCCACAAGCGGCTTGGTAGTATCGGACATAGGGCGCGGAAAGTAAGCAGTGCCCGCGGTCGCGTCCAGTCGGATTCCACACCTTTTGCCTCCCCACCAACCGCCGATCAACCAGTCCTTCGGAAGCGACCGTCTCAGACAGCAGCAATCCGCTCCGCCGCCTTGAATCCGGCCAGGACCGAGTCGCTCAGTGAAATGCCGTCGCGGTAATGGCCCGCAAAAAGGAACCCCGCGTGCGTCCGCTCAAACCCGTCCATGAAGTCCTTGAACCGGCCGTAGCCGACCTCATATTGCGGGATCGCTTTCGGCCATTGCTTGACGTGCTCCCAGACCGGTTCGCCCCGCACGCCCAGCAACTCGCGGAGATCGGTCAGGACCAGCTTGCGAATCTCCCCAAGCGGCTTCAAAGCCAGCTCGGGTGCCCGCATGCCGCCAATATAGCTGGTGAGCGTGACGTGTCCGGCCGGTGCGCGATCCGCGAACAGCGAGGACGTGAACAGCGTGCCGAGGCAGTTGCGCCTTTCCACCTTCGGGATCAACACACCAAAGCCATCGAGCGGATGTGCCACCTCCCCGCGCTTGAAACCCATCGTGTAACTCGTGACCGGGGGATAAACAATCTCGCCCAGCAGCCTCAGGTCACCACCGGCGGGCGCAGCGATCTTCAACCCGGCCAGCCTGTGCGCCGGCGAAGTCAGGAGAACGTGCGTGAACGGAGCGACGACCTTCCCGCC
>CAYXDZ010000530.1:0-2701 GCA_964463815.1 uncultured Verrucomicrobiota bacterium
GGGACCGAACGGATCGCTCCCAATGAATTGCTGATCTACTCGCTGGAAGTCGTCGGCGTGCAGTAATCGATCCGGCGGCCGGTTTATTCCCGCCCATCAGGTCATCGCGCCATTGACGGCGGGCTGCCGGTTCCCTATCAAGGGTGCGGAAACAGCAACCAGGAACTTTATCCCACGCCCGACCTATGCCCGCCAAAGCCGTCGAGAAATCAACCGCCGCTGAAACCAAAGTCGCCGCTGCCAGCGCCGGAAAAAAGCGCGAACTGGACGCCGCCATCTCCTCCATCACCAAGGCCTTCGGCGATGGCGCGATCATGCGGCTCGGCGACGCGCACGCGCAGCAAAAGATCGAGATCATCCCCACCGGCGCCCTGTCGCTCGACCTGGCGTTGGGCGTGGGGGGCGTGCCGCGCGGCCGGGTGGTCGAAATCTACGGCCCCGAGTCCTCCGGCAAGACGACCGTGATGCTGCACCTCATCGCCAATGCCCAGAAGGCGGGCGGCACCGCCGCATTCATCGACGCTGAACACGCGCTGGATCCCGGTTACGCCAAGAAGCTCGGCGTGAACCTCGACGAATTGCTCGTCTCCCAGCCCGACAGCGGCGAGGAAGCCTTGACCATCTGCGAAACGCTCGCGCGTTCCGGCGCAGTGGACATCATCGTCGTCGATTCAGTCGCCGCGCTGGTTCCGAAGTCCGAGCTGGAAGGCGAAATGGGCATGGCCACGATGGGCATGCAGGCCCGCCTCATGAGCCAGGCACTGCGCAAACTCACCGGCATCCTCAGCAAGGGCAAGACGACCTGCCTGTTCACCAACCAGCTCCGTGAAAAGGTCGGGGTCATGTTTGGCAATCCGGAGACAACGCCCGGCGGCAAGGCGTTGAAGTTCTACGCCAGCGTGCGCATCGACATCCGCCGCAAGGACACGCTCAAGGACTCCGCCGGCAACGCCATCGGCAATCACGTGAAGGTGAAGATCGTGAAGAACAAGGTCGCGCCGCCGTTCGCCGAGGCCGAGTTCGACATCCTGTACGCGCAGGGCATCAACAAGGAGGGCGCGATCATCGATGCCGGTCTCACGCACGGCGTGGTTGACAAAAAGGGCGCGTGGCTCCAGTTCAATGGCGAATTGATTGGCCAGGGCAAGGAAGCCGCGCGGCAGGCGTTGATCGACAAACCCGAGCTGGCCGAGCAGATCACCAAGGCGATCTACGCGAAGCGCGCCGCGCCGGTCGAGGCGGCGAAGTAAGCCGGTAAACAATCAATCGGCTTCCGGAAAGCTCACTTGCTCACATCCACGCAGAGCATGTCGCCGCGCGCGTTGCGGACGTAGATCTTGCCATTGGCCAGCACGGGCGAAGTCCAGCAACGACCACCCAGCACCTGGCTGCGCGAGGTCGCCACGAAACGCTCCGGATTCACCTCGGCGATCACGAGTTCGCCCTTCTCGCCGATGGCGATGAGCTTGTCCGTCGTCGCGGTCATCGCGCCGAACATGAGCGATTTTTCGAGCCACTTCAGTTTGCCGGTGGCGAATTCCACGCACGCGAGGCCGGCATCACCGCTCTTGCCCGCCTGGCCGCTGATGCCGTAGAGGTGACCATTGATGAGCACGGAAGAGTTGAACTGGTTGTGCATGTGCTGATTCGCCCAGACCTCCTTCGGCCGACCACTGGAAAGATCGATCAAACCGCCGCCCGTGCCGTAACCCGAGCTGATGAAAACCTTGTTGCCGTCGAAAATCGGGTCGGCGGCATTCACGTCATAGGAAGTTTTCCAAGGATAGGTCCACTGCGGCTTGCCCGAGAGCGCGTCCACGAAGGCGAGCTCTTTGGCGGCGAAGATGGCCAGACCCTTCCTGCCATTCACTTCCGCGGGTACCGGCGTGCCGTAGCCGGCGGCATCGCGACCGGTCAGCCACACGATCTTGCCGTCCTTCTTGTTGAGCGCGGTGCCGTGTTTGCCGACGTTCACCACGAGCAGATCGCCGTGGACGAACGGTGAACCGGCATAGCCCCATTCCGGAATGGCCGCGCCGGCTTCCTTGGCCACGTTCTTTTGCCACTTCACCTTGCCGGTGGCGGCTTCGAGCGCGATGAGCTGCCCTTTGCGGCTGAGTTGATAAACGGTGTCGCCATCCACCGTGGGCGTGGCGCTGGTGCCGCCGTCGTAATACTTCGGATCGAGCGGTTCGGCGTAGCTGTGCTTCCACAGCTCCTTGCCGGTGTCCGCATCGAAGGCGAACAGCGTGTCCGTGTCGGCGGTGTTGCCGGTGGTGAACACGCGACCCTCAGCGACCACGAAGGATGAAAAGCCCATGCCGATCTTCGCGCGCCAGAGAATCTTCGGCTCATCATTGAGCGCCTTGGGCGACCAGCCGGTTTCCTTCGAGATGCCGTTGAGGTCGGGACCGCGCCAGCGCGGCCAGTCGGCAGACTGGACGGCAGCCGTGGCGGCGAGGGTCAGGGCGGCGGAGAAAAGAGCGATGCGGGAGTTCATGCGGTTTTTGAAGTCAGGTTGCGCTGATGTTTAACACAGGTTTGGACCCGGCAAAGCAACTTTTATTTCACCGCCGCCAGGCCGGGCGGCAATTGGACGCCCGCTGTTGAAAACTGTTCAAGCCGCAGCACCGGAAAGGCGACATTCCTGTCGCCCGGACCACTCCGCCATTGGGGCGACAGGGGTGCCGTCCTTCCAATC
>CAYXDZ010000531.1:0-2685 GCA_964463815.1 uncultured Verrucomicrobiota bacterium
GCGAGACGGGTGCCACGTTCGGAACCGTCCGCCGGTGCGCGGTTCGATGAACCCGGAGTGCCAGCCATTGCGAACAAAGGGTGAACTGGAATTCGTGTGAGCGCAGCGATCTCGAAGTTCGACTTCCCGAATTGCAGATTGGGGAATTCACCACGGAGGCACGGAGAGCACGGAATTGAGCTGGCTCGCTGGAGAGGATGCCGCCCGGTCACGCGATCAGTCTCGCCAGCAGCCCGGAAAACCGGTTCCCCGTCCGGTTGTTGCGGACCGCAGTCGCCAGTGCTTTCCGCTGCCCGATGAGGACCACCAGCTTCTTGCCCCGCGTAATGCCGGTGTAAACCAGGTTGCGCTGGAGCAGCATGTACTGCTGCATGGCCAGGGGAGTGATAACCGCCGGAAACTCCGAGCCTTGCGATTTGTGGATCGTGATCGCGTAGGCCAGGGAGATTTCATCCAGCTCGCCAAAGTCATAGGCAACTTCCCGCTGGTCGAACCGGATGATCACCTCCTTCTCCACATGATCAATCTTGAGGATCTGGCCGATGTCCCCGTTGAACACGTCCTTGTCATAATCGTTCTCGGTCTGGATCACCTTGTCCCGGGGCCGGAACTGCCAGCCGAACTTCTCCACGACTGGCTCGTCGGCGCGCACCGGGTTCAGTTCGTTCTGGAGGCGGACATTCAGCTCGCGGATACCCAGCGAGCCCCGGTTCATCGGGCACAGCACCTGGATGTCGCGAATGGGATCGAGTCGGAAGCGGGCCGGGATGCGGGTCTTCACCATCTCCACCAGAGTCGCGGCGATTTGATCCGGTTCGTCCCGGTCGATGAAATAAAAGTCCGACTCACTGCCCTTGGGTGAAAGCTCCGGCAGCCGGCCTTCGTTGATGCGATGGGCGTTGGTGATGATCCGGCTGTGCGCGGCCTGACGGAAGACTTCGGTCAGGCGCACGACCGGCACTACCTTGCTCTCGATCACGTGCCGCAACACCATACCCGGCCCGACTGACGGCAACTGATCGATGTCACCCACCAGCAGCAGGCTGGCCGCCGGCGGCAGGGCGCGGAGCAGGTTGGCCATCAGCACCACGTCCACCATCGATGTCTCGTCCACGACCAGAAGGTCGCATTCCAACGGATTGCCTTCGTTGCGTCCGAAGCCACCCGTGGCGGGCTGGACCTCAAGCAGGCGATGAATGGTTTTGGCCTCGACGCCGGTCGTCTCGGACAAGCGCTTGGCGGCGCGGCCCGTGGGCGCACACAGGAGGCAGCGCACCTTCTTGGCGCGCAGGATCAGCAGGATCGCGTTGACCAACGTCGTTTTGCCCACGCCCGGACCGCCGGTAATGACGAGTGCCCGGCTCGATAGGGCCAGCTTGAGTGCGTCCCGCTGGGAGGGTGCCAGCTCTTTGCCGGTCTTGGTCTGGCACCAGACCACGGCCTTCTCGAAATCAATGGGCGGGAATGCCGATGGCGCGGCGCCTAGACTCTTGATCCGCGCCGCGATGTTTTCCTCCGCCCGTTTCAAGTGCGGTAGGAAGATCAAATCCTGCCCGGTGATCGCGTCTTTGACCAGGTCACGGCTTGCCAGCGTGCGATCAAGCGCCTCGGTGACGATAGGTTCCTTCACCAGCAGGAGCTTGCCCGCATCATCTTTCAGCTGCTCAACCGGTAGGGCGCAATGGCCTTCGCCGGTTGCCTCGATCAGCACGTGACTCAGCCCGGCACAGGCGCGAATGAGCGAATCCACCGGGATGCCCATCTTCTGCGCGATCTGGTCGGCGGTCTTGAAACCGATGCCATGGATGTCCTTGGCCAGCCGGTAGGGATCGGCGCGGACCTTCTCAATGGCGTCCTCACCGTACGTCTTGTAGATGCGCACCGCCCGGCTGGTGCTGACGCCGTTGCTGTGCAGAAAGACCATGATCTCCCGGATGACCTTCTGCTCGGCCCAAGCCTCCTTGATCCGCTTACGGCGTTTGGGACCGATGCCGTCCAGGTCTTCGAGACGGGCCGACTGGGTTTCGATGACGTGGAAAATCTGCTCGCCGAATTTGTCCACGAGCTTCTTGGCGTACACCGGGCCAATGCCCTTGACCATGCCGCTGCCGAGATACTTTTCGATGCCTTCGCGGGAAGTCGGCGCGGTACTGGCAAGCATGTCCGCACGAAACTGCAGGCCAAATTCCTTGTCTTGCACCCAGCGGCCCTCGGCGGTCACCCATTCTCCGGCGCTGACCGAAGGCAGGGAGCCGACGACGGTGACTTGATCGCGGTGGCCCTTGGCCTTGACCTTGAGCACGGCGTAGCCGTTCTCCTCGTTGAAGTAGGTCACACGCTCAATCAGCCCGGAGAGGCTTTCGGCGAACTGTTGCTTAGGCGGCGGCAAGGTGGCGCTAGGATGGTCTGGTTCACCGGAAAGGGGCAAGGGATAGACGCGATGGGCGCGACTTCAATAATGCGGTCAAGCTGAAACAAAGTGGTAAAGCTGCCGAAGCCCGCCGCGCAATGACATCCCGACGCCGCTCGCCGCCGAGGTGATGGGTTGAAGCCTCAATGCGCGTCGAAACCCTGTGCTACAAGGGCGGGCATGCCGGTCAACTCGACGCACCCAGATTATGATGCTGCTCTGCCCGCCTGGACCCGTGCCCGCGACGTGATGGCGGGTGAGGACGCGATCAAGGC
>CAYXDZ010000532.1:0-2685 GCA_964463815.1 uncultured Verrucomicrobiota bacterium
TTTCCAAGTGGTAGTCTCATGGTTGTCAGCGGGCGGTCAAAACCAGCCAGGGATGGGCGGATGAAAACCAGCCACTTTGAGAGTGAGATTGCGCACCGGGCGGCCGTGGCCGCACAGGTGCGCGATGAACCAACTCAACGTGAGCCTGCAACAAACCATTTTGACCCTGTCCGCCCGCGGCTGGTCGCGGCGCCGGATCGCCCGGCACCTGACCATCGACCGCGAGACCGTCGGCCGGCATGTGCGCCGGGCGGAGGCCGCTTCAAAACCAGCCATTGTGCCCGCCGGCTCCCCCGCCGGGCGACAGAGCCTCTGCCGGCCGTGGGCCGAAGCGATTGAAACGGCGGTGACCGCGGGGCTTTCCGCGCAGCGCATTTACCAGGATCTGGTCGCCGGGCACGGGTTCACCGGCGGCTACGATGCGGTCAAACGGTTTGTGCGCAAACTGGTGGCCCGGAGCGAACCGCCCTTTCGCCGGCTGGAAAGCGCCCCCGGTCAGGAGGTGCAGGTGGACTTCGGGCTGGGCGCCTGGGTGGTGGATGAATCCGGCAAACGTCGCCGGCCCCACTTGTTCCGCCTGGTGTTGAGCTGCTCGCGCAAGGCCTACAGCGAGGTCGTCTGGCGGCAGACCGCCGAGAGCTTCCTCCGTTGCCTGGAAAACGCCTTCCGCCATTTCGGCGGCGTCCCCGCGACAGTGGTCATCGACAACTTGAAGGCGGGGGTGCTCCAGGCCGACTGGTATGATCCGGAACTGAACCCCAAGCTGGCGGAGTTTGCCCGGCATTACGGCACAGCGATCCTCCCGACCAAACCGGTCACGCCCCGGCACAAGGGCAAGGTCGAGGCCGGGGTGAAGTATGCGCAGAACAACGCGGTCAAGGGCCGTACGTTCCCCAGCCTGAGCGCCCAGAACCAGTTCCTGGCCGACTGGGAACAGAACGTCGCCGACACGCGCCTCCACGGCACGACGCGCCAGCAGGTCGGCCCGTGCTTTGAGCGGGTGGAACGACCGGCGTTGCAGCCCCTGCCGGCCGGGTTGTTCCCGGTGTTCGAGGAGGCCCGGCGCACGGTGCATCGCGACGGGCACGTGGAGTTCAAGCGCGCCTACTACTCGGTCCCGCCCGAATACGTCGGCCAGAGCGTCTGGGTCCGGCAGGAAACCCGGTTGCTGCGGGTGTACAACACCCGCCGCGAGCAGATCGGCCTGCACGCCCTGGCCGAGCCGGGCCACTTCACCACCGATCCCTCGCACTTGCACAGCCGCAAGCGGCACTTGATCGAACGCGGCGAGGAACACTTGCTGGATCGCTGCCGGTTGATCGGCCCGCTCACCGGCACCTGGGCCGAGGCGATGCACCGGCAGCGCGGCCCGCAAGGCTTGCGGGTCATGATGGGTTTGTTGCAGCTGGCCGAAAAGCATCCGGTGGCCGAACTGGAAAAGGCGGCACACGTGGCCACCCACCACGGCACCTGGCGGCTGCGCGATCTCAAGCGCCTGCTCGCGCTGCCCGGCAACGTCGTGCAACTGGACTTTCTGGAAACCCATCCCCTGATCCGCCCGCTCGACGCCTATCGCATCGAACGGGCACAACCGCAAAACCCAACCTCATGACGCAACTGGAAAACACCCTCCGTCAACTCCGCCTCTCCGGCCTCTTGCAAACCCTCGACGTGCGCCTGCAAGAAGCGGCGGCGAGCCGGCTCGGCCACGGGGAGTTCCTGGAACTGATCCTCCAGGACGAACTGAACGTGCGTCACCAACGGATGCTGGCCCGGCGCACCAAGGCCGCCGACTTCCGTGCGCTCAAAAGCCTGGAAGACTTCGACTGGCACTTCAACCCGTCCATCCCGCGCAAACAGATCTTTGAACTGGCCGCGGGCCAGTACCTGCGCGAAGGCAAGGACGTGCTCTTCCTCGGTCCGCCCGGCGTCGGCAAAACCCACCTCGCCCAGGCGCTGGGCTACGAGGCGATCAAGCAGGGCAAGGAAGTCCTCTACCGTTCGATCTTCGATCTGGTGCGCGACTTCCTCAAGGACGAAGCCTTCAAACAACAGGACAAGACCCTGCGGCGCTACTTGAAACCCGACCTGGTGATCATCGACGACATGGGCCTCAAACAACTGCCCAAGCAATCGGGCGAGTATCTGCTGGAGGTCGTGATGCGCCGCTACGAGAACCGTTCGACCATCATGACCAGCAACCGGCCGCTGGAAGACTGGGGCAAGCTCCTCTCCGATGTCCCAACGGCCGGGGCGATCCTCGACCGGTTCCTGCACCACGCCATCGCCATCCCGATCACCGGCCGCAGCTACCGGGTCAAGGACTCGCTGCCCGCACCAGCGGAGAACAAGAAAAGCAGGAAGTCACACGAACCTGCGACCGCCGGGGCCGCGAGCTAGGGCTCGGCAGCCCGGCCCCGGCTCGTTTTAACTCGCCGCCAAACCCCTTGAACAAATCCCAGCACCTGCTATGAAACCCCCGCCTCGGAGTGGCTGGTTTTGAATCGCCCATCGGTGGCTGGTTTTGAAGTGCCCGGTGACAGCCAGAGGCACCAGCCGATCATGTTGCAAAGTGGGCGGAAACGGGCATCATCCATCCATTCCTCGGGTCTGCAATCATTCCACGAAAGGGAACCATCATGGGTACGGCAATGAATCTGGCAGAGGCGGTCCAGGCGGTGGCCG
>CAYXDZ010000533.1:0-2664 GCA_964463815.1 uncultured Verrucomicrobiota bacterium
GGCTTGACGGCATCAAAGCCCGCATCCTTTTTCCACCATGAATGCCATCGCATCTCTCACACTGATCCTGTTGACCCTCCTCAACGTCGCCGCCGCCGAATGGGTGGTTTACGAAGGCCGGGAAGGACCGGGCCGGGGCAAGCACATAGTATTGATCAGCGGGGACGAGGAATACCGCTCCGAGGAAGCCTTCCCGATGCTCGGCAAGATTCTCTCCCAACGGCACGGCTTCAAATGCACGGTGCTGTTTCCGATCGATCGCCAGACCGGGGAGATCAATCCCAACGAGCAAACCAACATTCCCGGCATGGCGGCCGTCGCCACGGCGGATCTGGTGATCTTGGCCCTGCGTTTCCGCGAACTGCCGGACGACCAGATGAAGTTTTTCGTGGATTACCTGAAAGCCGGGAAGCCGATGATCGCCGTGCGCACGAGCACGCACGCCTTCCAGTACAGCCGCAACCGGCAGAGCCCTTACGCGAACTTCGACTGGCGCAACCGCGACTGGCCGGGCGGCTTCGGCCAGCAGCTCCTCGGCGAGACCTGGGTGAATCATCACGGCGTCCACAACGGCGAGAGCGCGCGCGGTGTGATCGAAGGCCTGCACATGAAGCACCCGATTCTCAAGGGGGTGAAGGACATCTGGGGGCCGTCCGACGTGTATGGCATTGTCCGCCTGCCGAACACCGCGCAAATCCTCGTCCACGGCCTCACGCTCAAGGGCATGCAGCCCGATTCGCTGCCCAACTACGACAAGGCCCTGATGCCGATGATCTGGCTCAAGGATTATCAATTGCCGGACGGCCAGCCGGGGATGGGCCTGACCACGACCATCGGCGCGGCGGTCGATCTGGAGAGCGAGGATCTGCGGCGGTTGTTTGTCAACGCGGCCTACTGGCTGACCGGACTGACTGGTGAAATTCCCGAGCGGGCGGACGTGAGCTACATCGGCGAGTTCAAGCCGACGCATTTCGGCTTCAACACCTTCGTGAAGGGCCGCAAGCCGTCGGATTTCGAATTGAAATAACTTTCCGCGCGGGGAGGGCCCGGCGGCAGGCATGAACGCTTCGCCTTCACTCAGGAAGTGGTTGCGGCGCCTGCTGCAGGTGGCGGGAGTTCTGGCCCTCCTGCTCCTGGCCATCGGACTCTTCAACGTGTTCAAACCGTTGCCGGCCGGCATTTCTTTCGCCGGTGACTGGCACGGTGCCCGGGGTGTCCGGTTTCTGCGCGATCTCACCTTCGTGGACGAGACCGGGCAGCGGCACATCGAGCAGGAGATATTTGATGCGATCTTCGAGATGATCGACGGCGCGCGGGAGTTTGTCCTCGTGGACATGTTCCTCTTCAACGACTTCCAGGGCGCGTCGCCGGAGACGACCCGCGCGCTTTGCCGGGAATTGACCGACCGCCTGGTGGCGCGCCGGGCGGCGGTGCCCGGAATCGAGATTCACTTCATCACCGATCCCATCAACACGGTCTATGGCGGACTGGCTTCGCCGCACTTGGAGCAGCTTCGGCAGGCGGGTGTGAGCGTGACCATGACGCGGTTGAGCCGGCTGCGTGACAGCAATCCGCTTTACTCATCCTGCTGGCGGCTGCTGTTCCTGCCGTTTGGCAACTCCGAGGGTGGTTGGTTGCCCAACCCGTTCGGGGACGGCAAAGTGAGTCTGCGCAGCTACCTGGCGTTGGGGAACTTCAAAGCCAACCATCGTAAGGTGGTCATCGCGGATACGCCGGACGGACTGCGCGGACTCGTCACCTCCGCGAACCCGCATGATGGCAGCAGTGCCCACCAGAATGTCGCGCTCCAGTATGGCGGGCCGGCCGTGGCGGACTTGCTGGAGGCGGAGCGCGCCGTGATCCGCTTCTCCGGTGGCCAGGATGTTGTGTTTCGCGCTGATGCCGCCGATGCGGAAGATCCAGCCGTCGAGGTTCAGATACTCAGTGAAGGGAAGATCAAACGTGCGGTGCTCACTGCCATCAACGGGTCCGCGAGCGGAGACTTCCTGGACTTGGTGATGTTTTATCTGTCCGATCGGGACATCATCCAGGCGCTGCTGGCGGCACACGGTCGCGGGGTCGCCCTGCGCGTCGTCTTGGACCCGAACAAGGACGCTTTCGGCCACGAAAAGAATGGCATTCCCAACCGGCAGGTTGCTGGAGAACTGGATGCCTCCGGCATTCCGGTGCGCTGGGCGGACACGCACGGGGAGCAGTGCCACAGCAAGCTGTTGCTCATTCGTCGAGCGGATGGGACCGCGTGGCTCACCGTTGGCTCGGCAAATTATACGCGCCGCAACTTGGACGACCTGAACCTGGAGCTCAACGCGGCCGTCCAGGGCGCTGTGGAGGCGGCGGTCTTTGGCGGTGCGCTGGCGTACGTTGAACTGATCTGGGAGGGCCGGCCCGGTCACCGCTTCACGACGGATTTTGAGACCTATCGGGATGACGCCGCCCACCGGCAGTGGCTGTATCGCTTCATGGAAGCCACCGGGATGAGCACCTTTTGAAGCCGTGAGCTGAGAATAGTCCTAGAAATCTCTTGCCACATTCCGGCGGAGCCACTAAGAACTCCCTCCCCTTGATCGCGGGGTGGAGCAGCCTGGTAGCTCGTCAGGCTCATAACCTGAAGGCCGCGGGTTCAAATCCCGCCCCCGCAACCAT
>CAYXDZ010000534.1:0-2654 GCA_964463815.1 uncultured Verrucomicrobiota bacterium
TCGCGCGCCTTGGTGGTGTTGCCGTCCAGCCACTCCTTCATGCCGATGTAATACCGGGCGAGCGTCGCGCGATCCGGCTCGGTCGCGAGCGCGAGCAGACCCGCTTCTTCGAGGTCGCCGCGCAGATAGAAAATCACCGGCGTGGGCCATTCGGTGGGCGGCAGCACGGCGGCGGCTTCGGCCAGCGTGTTGCGGGCGGCGGCCTCGTCGCCGGCTCGCCGAAGCGAGACGTAATTGAGCAACGCGACGTACGGCGACCACGGATCGAACCAGCCTTGAATGCCGATGTAGTTTTCACCCGCGACGTGGCCCAGGTCATGCCGGCCAATCCGGCTCGCGGCAAGATGGCGGATGAAGACGCACTGGGCGTTCTCGGGTTCCATGCGGACGGCGCGGCTGGCGTCCTGAAACGCTTCCTGATGGCGGCCCAGTTCGGTGCGAGCGATGGCGCGTTGCAGGAATGCACGCGTGTCCTCGGGATTGATCTTGGCCGCCGCGCTGCAATCGGCCTCGGCACGTTCCCATTCACCGATCTTCTGCAAGGCCACCGCGCGATTGACCAACAGCTCGGAGCGCTCCGGCGCGAGTTTGATCGCCTCGGTGAAGGCGTCGATGGCCGGCTGCCATTGCTGCTCTTTGGCGAATTTGCTGCCCCGGTCATTCCAACTCCGGGCGGTCATCGGCAGGGTCGAAGGAAACTCCGCGGCGAAGGTGCTCGTGATCAACAACCAGCCAAAGACGGCCAGCAGCACAGTTGGAAGAGCTCGCACCGGCCCCAAGAGCGGAAGGGCGACATGCCTTTCGCCCCATCCCGAGTCGAGGCGACAAGAGTGTCGCCCTTCCGGTTCATGCGAAGCGTAATTCAATCGAATATCTTGCCGGATCATTTGGCCTCCTTCACGCGGGTGTGAATCGACAGACCGGTCTTCACTCCGGCGGCCCGTACCGCATCCGTCACCTTGATGAAAGCACCCACGGGCGCGCCCTCGTCGGATTCGAGAGCCACCCGAACCTGCGGATTCGCTGCGACCAGCGCAGTCAACTCCGCCTGTAGAGCCTCCATCGGCACTGGTTCGTTGCCGGCTCCGAGATAAATCTGTCCCTGCTTGTCGATGCTGACGTAGACCGGGGCCAACTCGCTCGAGCCCTCGGTCGTGCCCTGCGTGGACTCGGGCAGCGTGAGCTTCAAGGCGGGCTGCTGTTTGAAGGTCGTGGTCACCAGCAGGAAGATCAGCACCACGATCAACACATCGATCAACGCGATGATGATCACGGCCGGCGGGTTCCTTTTTTTACGCGGAAAAAATTCCATGAGGTCGGGGCTCAGCGGCTGTTGGCCGGGCGACGCAGGCGATGCTGGCGGCGGAGAAATTCATCCGTGAGCGTGCTCATCTCGACGGCCATCCGCTCGACCTTGCGATTGTAATAACTCCACGCCACAAGCGAGGGAATCGCGACAATCAAACCGAGCAGCGTGGCATAAAGGGCGATGGCAATTCCTCGGGCAAACACCGAACTGTCACCGAGACCCGCCTCGCTCAGGCTGCCGAACAGGGTGATCATGCCGATGATCGTGCCGGTGAGCCCCATGAGCGGCCCGATGCCGACGATGACTTCAAGCACCACGAGACCGCGTTCGAGTTTCACGATTTCGTGCCGGGCGCGCGTCTGGAGGGCATCGACGGTTTCTTCACGGGGTTGATCCAGATGCTCGATCGCGACGACCAGCAGTCGGCTCAGCGGCGAGGGGTGTCCGAGGCAGACTTGCTTCAAGGTGGCAACCTCACCGGCGGAGCGGCAGTTTTCCAAAGCCGCCTCCACTCCGGGCGGGATGACCTGCTGCCAGCGCAGCGCCAGGCCGCGCTCGACGATGAAAGTGATGCCAACGATCGAAGTGAGAATCAGTGCGCCGATGATGAATGTTTCCATGAGTCTTGCCCGGCCGGTCTTTCGCCGGCCGGAGCCTAATTGTAGTAAAATGTGAAACGCAACTCCCGGTAGTCCTTGCCCGTGATCCGCCGCAAGCTCGGCGGCCAGGGATCGAACGGATGGCCCAGGTCACGGATGACCGCCTTCTGCGCGCCAAAGCCCTGGATCTCGCCGGACGTGTTTTCAAGAAATTCAAAGTCCGTGATGCGTCCGTCGTGTTGCAGCCGGAATTTTACGACCACCCGGCCCGCCCAGTTGAACGCCTCGGGATGCTGATCCAGAAATTGGTACCACTGGCTGGTGACGATGGCGATGAACTTGGCGTCGTAACTGCCCCACGGCGTCGCTTCCGTGTTGAAACTGGGCAGCACGCGTTGCAACCGGCTCGCGCCTTCCTGACGCATTTTTTGACCGGCGATCGCGTTCTCCTGCGGCAGTTGCGCGCGGGCCTGGGCGATGGTGCGCGGTCGGGGACGGGCCTGCGGTGCCTCGCCATTGTCACCACGGCGCACGGCCCCGTCTCCCTGCTCGCGCTGCGTGGCGATGGAGGTCCGGGCCAGGTCACCCGGTTTGGGGGTGACAGGCGCGGGCACCGGCAAGGTGTCGGGCGTTCCCGGTGCGGTGGCGTTCGCCTCGACCACGACCGTCTCCGGAGCGTCTGGTTGTCCGGCCGCCTCGGCTTCCGGCTCGGTGCTCGGCTGGAGGCGGTCCGCGTCAATCACAGC
>CAYXDZ010000535.1:0-2648 GCA_964463815.1 uncultured Verrucomicrobiota bacterium
CAGGAAACCGCTTCACTTTTGGCGAGCCCTCGGTTTCGATCTTGGGGTGCCTCACCCCCAGCCTCATGCCGCCCTTGATTTGCGCCGGATCAAAACCTATCCGCTGGCCGAGCGCCGGAGCCTGACCACCGCGGAGGCGATTCTTATTCCGCCCAACGCCGAGCCCCCCGCCCTTGATCCGATCGTTCAGGCGACCTTGAAAGCCGCCGGTGAGGCCGTCCGCGAAGCGCGCCGTCGCAAGGCCGCCGTCATGCTCATTTACGGCGCGCATCTGCTGCGCAACGGAGCGGCCCTGATCATGGATGAGCTGCTGCGAAACCGCTGGGTGACACACCTGGCGACGAATGGCGCAGGCACGATCCATGACTGGGAGTACGCCTGGCTGGGGCGTTCGACGGAGAGCGTCCGCGAGAACGTCGCCACCGGCACCTTCGGCACGTGGGAGGAAACCGGGCGCAACCTGCATCTGGCCATGCTGGCCGGCGGCGTGCGGCCGGACGCGGAAGGTTATGGCGGCTCGCTGGGCCGGTTTATTTGTGAGGACGGCGTGACCTTGCCCGAACCGGCCGAACTGAAGCGGTTGCTGCAATCCGAACCCGAACACCCCGCCACGCCCGCCCGCGCCGACCTCCTGCAAGCGATGCTCCAACACGGCCTCGCGGCGGGGCGACACGTGGTGGAGCATGGCTGGAAGCAGGCTTCCATTGTCGCGAGTGCGTTTCGTCATGGCGTGCCGCTGACCGTGCATCCCGGCATCGGCTACGACATCATCGCGAATCATCCGATGTTCAACGGTGCGGTGATCGGCCGCGCGGCGGAACTCGACTTCCGCCTCTTTGGCGGGTCGGTCGAGCAGCTCGACGGCGGTGTCGTGTTGTCGATTGGTTCCGCGATCATGGGGCCGCAGGTGTTCGAGAAGAGCCTGAGCTGCGTGAACAATCTCCGGTTGCAGGCGGGCCGGCCCATTGTCAGCGGGCACTCGATCTTCGTCGTTGATCTCCAGGATGGCGGGGGCTGGGACTGGACACAGGGCGAACCGCCGAAGACCAATCCCGCCTACTACCTGCGCTTCTGCAAAAGCTACGCCCGCATGGGCGGCACCATGCACTACGCGCAGTGCGACAACGTAACCTTCCTGCATCACCTTCAGCGGGAGTTGACCCGGGCATGACACCGCGCCGCTTTCAGCATCTCACCCGCCGTTACGCCGGCTTGCGCGTGGCCATCCTGGGGGATTTCTCACTGGACCGTTATCTGGAGATCGATCCCGCCCGCGCCGAGACTTCCCTCGAAACCGGTCTCGAGGTCTTCAACGTCGTCAACGTCCGCGCGCAACCCGGTTCCGCCGGCACCATTCTCAACAACCTGTGCGCGCTCGGCGTGGGCACGATCCACCCCATCGGCTTCTGCGGGGTGGACGGCGAAGGCTTTGAGCTGCTCGCGGCGTTGCGGGCGAAACCGGGCGTGGTGACCGATCATTTTCTGCAAACGCCCGGACGCTGCACCTTCACCTACTGCAAACCGCTCATCGTTGAGGCCGGCCGGCCGCCCCGCGAACTCAACCGGCTGGATCGCAAAAACTGGTCGCCCACGCCGGCCGAGGTGCAAAACCACCTCATCGAATCCCTCTACGCCGTCGCCGGCGAAGTCGATGCGCTCATCGTGATGGACCAGGTGGACCGGGCCGGCACCGGTGTCATCACGCCCGCCGTGCTTGAAGCGGTGCAGACCGTCTCGCGCCAGCGCCGGACGCTGCCGATCCTGGCCGACAGCCGGCGCGGCTTGCGCGGTTACCCGTCCGTGATCTTCAAGATGAACGGCGCGGAACTGCGCGCCCTCACCGGCGGCCGCCGGGTGTTGACGCCGGCCACCGCCCGCCGCCGCGCCGCGGAGCTGGCGCGACAGAACCGCCGGCCGGTTTTCGTGACGCTTGCGGAACAGGGCATGATCGGGGCGACCCCGGATGGCCGCACCGCGCACCTGCCCGCGTGGCCGGTGCGGGGACCGATTGACATCGTGGGGGCGGGCGACGCCGTGACGGCGAATCTCACGGCCGCGCTCGCGGCGGGCGCGACGCTGGAGGAAGCGCTGGCGTTTGCGAATGCCGCCGCCTCGGTTGTGATCCACCAGCTTGGGACCACGGGCACGGCGGAGGTGGCCGGGATTCGTGACCGGCTGTTCGCGTGAATCACTGACGGGCTGGCTCTTTCCAGGTCCCGTCCGATTGCGGCCTGTGCGGTGAAACGCACAGTTGGCCGGAGCGGAGCGGGAAGCTAAACTCCCCCGTGATGAATCAGCCGGACGACCAACGGAGTGATTTGCGGTGCCCGCCGCCAGGCGGGGTACTTCGCATCCGTCCCTTTGCGCCGTGTTTGCCCCATTGTCGGCCGTATTCTCATCATTTGACCCTTCGAAAGGACTATAGACACCGGAAGTCTGCATCGGGCAATAATCGTGGGCTGGCTCCGCGTTTGGCGGAGCCGGTTAGGAGTACCCACGGGAAAAGCGTCCGGCTCACGGGGAAGTTCGGGCTGGATAAAACGAAAGGTCAGACCATGAACACATCGTGTTCGATACCAGCGGAGGTCGTACCCACACACACCGGTTCACACACACCGGTTCACACACACCGGTTCACACACACGCGC
>CAYXDZ010000536.1:0-2642 GCA_964463815.1 uncultured Verrucomicrobiota bacterium
CGTGATCCCAGTCGTTCAACGCGAGCTTGCCGGCAATGACCTGCTCGGCCAGCAACGCCGCGGCTTGCTCGAGCGGCGGCGGTTCGACGTTTTTCGCGTCCAGTTGCAGCCCGCGAAACGTGCGCAGTTCCTTCGCGTAAACCCGTCGCGCCTGCGCATCGAACCAGACTTCGATCGCGCGTCCGATGTCGGCGGGAAACAATTGCTCCAGCCACGCCTGCTTCAACTCGGTGGCGAGCGAGAGAATGGTGTTCGTCTCACCGCCGTGCCGGCCGACCTCGCGAATCTCGGCCACCACGATCAACGGGCTGTGCCGCACCGAGCTTTCCCGCGCCAGCACGCCGCGCCGACCATGCACCAACTCGCAGCGCAGCGTGCCTTGATCCAGCCGCCGGGCGACGCGGTCGCTAAACCCGATGAGCAGGCACTTTTGCAGCGCTTCGTCCGGCACTTCGCGTGTTGTCACGTCGAGGTCTTCGCGGGCGGCGATGCGGAGGAACTGTTGAAGCAACGGCCCGACCTGCCGCGCGGTCAGCGCGTGGATGCCCAGGCGCTTGCAAGCATCGAGCTGGAAGTTTTGTTGGGCTGCAAAGTTCCAGGCGCGCATCAGGATCAGAAAATCCGACGCGGCCTTGTCGCCCAGCTTGTCTTCGCGTTTGTCCTTCGAATCACTGTCCACCTTGCGCACGAGCAGGTCGCGGCCCTGCGTCAGCGCGGCGATCAAACAGGCTTGATGCACACAGCCCAGTTCCTCGGCGGCGAGCAACATCCGCGCGTATCGCGGGTGCAACGGAAACGCGAGCATCCGCCGGCCGAGCGGAGTGATTTGGGAGCTGGGGTTTGGGGTCTCGGGTCTTGGGTCTGGCGTTTCGGGTTTGGCCAACGCGCCGAGATCCACGAGCAGTTCCTCCGCGTGAATAAGTCGTTGATCGCCCGGATGCTCCAGCCAGCGGAAGGAGTGCAGATCGGTGACGCCCGCGGCCTTCAACGTCAGCACCACTTCGGCGAGGTCGAGCCTCTGGACCTCCGGCTTTTCCTGCACCGGCCGGTCGCGGTGCTCCGTCTCGGACCACAGGCGATAGCACTCGCCCGGTGCCGTCCGGCCGGCGCGACCGGTGCGCTGGTCCGCGCTCGCCCGCGAAATCTTTTCGATCAACAACGTATTGATGCCGCGATACGGATCGAACCGCGGAATGCGCGCGAGTCCGCCATCGATGACCAGCCGGATGCCGTCGATGGTCAGCGACGTTTCCGCCACGTTCGTCGCGACGACGACTTTGCGCTGTTGATAACGCGCGACGGCGGCGTCCTGGTCTTTGGGATTCAGTTCACCGTGCAACGGGAGGAGGCGAAACCCGCGCGACTCCTTGCACCGGCCGATGGCTTCGAGGGTCTGGGTAATCTCATAGGCACCCGGCATGAACACCAGCACATCACCTTCGCCGCCAGTCTGGACGAAATGCGCGAACGCGTCGGCGGCCTGTTCCCAGACGGGGCTGCACTGTTCGTAACTGGGCGTGTTCGCGTAGTGAACCTCGACGGGAAAAGTGCGGCCACTGGAGGCAAGAACGGTGCAGGTGAAGGACGATGGGTGATCCGTGATCCGTGATGAGTGAGTGCGGACCTCGGAGAGATATTTGCGCAGCGACTCGGCTTCGAGTGTGGCGGACATGACGATAAGTTTCAGATCGGGCCTCGCCGTTTCCTGGATGTCGAGCGCCCGCGCCAGCGTGATGTCGCCGTAGAGATGCCGCTCGTGAAACTCGTCGAACACGATCGCCGCCACGCCCGGCAGCGACGGGTCATCGATCATCTGCCGCAGCAACACGCCTTCGGTGACGAAGCGAATCCGCGTCTCGCGCGAGGTGACGTTCTCGAAGCGGATTTGATAACCCACCTCGCGCCCCAACGGCACGCCGAGTTCCTCCGCCACGCGCGCCGCCAACAGCCGCGTGGCCAGCCGCCGCGGTTGGAGCACCACCACCTGGCCCGCGCGCCCGGCGACGGCTTCCAGCAGCCCATGCTGGAGCAGCATCTGCGGCACCTGCGTCGATTTGCCGGAGCCGGTGGGCGCGGAGAGGATCAACCGGTTGCTCCGGCGCAACGCATCCACCAGCGCGCTTTCAATTTCGTAAATGGGCAGGGTATCGGCCATGCGGGCGCGTATCGTGCCCCGGGAAAAACCGGTGAAGCAAGCCCGCGACCTTGCGCGTCCGCTCCCCGCCGCCTAGTCTGCCGCCGTGCCTGAAAAGCAACCCATCATCGCCCTGGAAGGCTTGCGCGTGACTGTTGATCGCGTCGTGTATTCGCCGAACCCCGAAGGGCCGGAGGGGCAGCCGCATCGCTTCATTTACTTCATCACCATCCACAACGACAGCGCCGAGACGGTCACCATCAAGGCCCGCAAGTGGGTGGTCACGGATGATCGCGGCCAGACGGTGGTCGTCGAAGGCGACGGCGTGGTGGGGCAGTTTCCAAAGCTCGAACCGGGAGAGCATTTCAGCTACAACAGCATGCACCTCCTCACCAACCGCAGGGGCCGGGCTGAGGGGAGCTATTTCGGGCTCGACGGCCAGGGGCGGCGGGTGATGACGCGCATTCCGGCGTTTGATCTTGAAGTTCCGGACGGCGACGGCGAGTGA
>CAYXDZ010000537.1:0-2632 GCA_964463815.1 uncultured Verrucomicrobiota bacterium
CGATGACCGGGGGGAAGCAATTGAGCCGCGCCCGACCCGGCAGTCAGGAGGCAGCCCGCCAACAATACTCGTGGCAACCAGGGGCTCCCGACGGGACGCCGGAGCCGGCGAAAACGAAACGTGGCCATGCGCGCGAGTATGCTGATCGCGCCGGGCGAGGCAAATGGGATTATGACGATGGTTACGTCCCGGCCAACAAATGACTGGAATTGTCCCGCCAAAGGAGCTAGTGGTTTTCCATCAAATCATGAAGACGCCATTCTCCCTGCCGGTGCTTGCCGCCCTGCTCATGCTGAGCACGGCCGGCGCGCAAACTTACACCATCGACTGGTACAGCATCGATGGCGGAGGCGGCACCAGTTCAGGCGGCAATTACACCGTCACCGGCACCATCGGCCAGCCGGATGCGGGCACTTCCTCGGGGGGCAGCTACACCCTCATCGGCGGCTTCATGAGCGTTGTCACAGCGATTCAAACGCCGGGCGCGCCCGTGCTGAAAGTGACCCGCTCGGGCAACAACGTGATCATCTCCTGGCCCGCGCCGGCCACCGGGTTCGTCTTGCAGGAAGCCACGGCCCTGGCCAATCCCTCCAGTTCAACGGGCTGGAACCCGGGTGCCGCGCCGGTGCTCAACGGTGAGCAATATCAGGTCACGCTTCCGTCTCCGGTGGGGAACAAGTATTTCCGTCTGCGCCAGCCGCCCACGCCTTGAGGCTGGGTGCCATCAGTTTCGGCTCAAGCACGGACGGCCCACCCGGCCGTCTTTCTTTTGGGATGGATCTCTGGCAACGCATCAAGGAACGGCTGGCCGGCAAGGCGCAGCCCGAACACTTGCGCCGCGGCCGGCTGGGTGAGGAGGCGGCGAAACGCCATTTGAAAACTCTGGGGCTCAAATTTCTCACCGCCAACTTCCGGTCCGCGCGTGGCGAAATTGATCTCGTCTTCCGCGATCACGACTGTCTGGTGTTTGTGGAAGTCAAAACCCGCACGGCCGGCGGCTGGGTGCGACCCGCCGGCTCGGTCAACGCCCGCAAGCGACGCCTGCTGTCCATGACCGCGCTCGATTACCTCAAGCGGCTGCCCGATCCACGCGTCAGCATCCGCTTCGACATCGTGGAAGTGCTGCTCCACGCCGGGGCGGTCACGGAAGTCCGGCACCTCCCCAACACCTTCACCCTGTCCAAACCGTTTCGACATGGTTGAAACCTTCAGTTCGAGCCACCGGACGGCGACGCCTTGGTACCGGGCGCTGCTGCTGGTCGTGGTGCTGACCACGATCTGGGCCGGGCTCGATCCCAAGGACTACCGGTTCCGCAACGAAGTGGAGTGGTTGGCCGACCGCCCGGGACTTCGTTTTGGAAAGTACGGCCGCATCCAAACCGAACCGTTCCTTGTCCGCGCCCAAGCCGAGGAGCTGAACCGGCTCGGCTTCACGCTCGAGCTGGCCTTCACACCCGCGCCGATTTCAGGAGGCGGGTTTCAGGTGCTCGCTTCATTTCATTCGGGCGACGACGCCTCACAACTCGTGATCGGCCAGTGGCGCGAGCAACTCATCATCATGAACGGCGATGACTACGCGCACCGCCGCCGGTTGCCGCGCGTCACCGCGGATACGTCGTTGTTTGAAGCGGGCCCGCTGTGGTTGACGGTCACGGCCACCACCAATGGCACCCGCCTGCACCTCAACGGCGAACTGGTCGCGACCAGCGCGAAACTGCGTTTGAAACTCCCCGGCGAGGCGCACCCCGCGCGGCTGGTCTTGGGAAACACCGTTCACACCAGTCAGTCCTGGATGGGCGAACTGAGCTTCTTCGCGCTCCAGCCGCTACCATTCACCAACCAAGTAATCGAGCAGCGCTACCAAAGTTGGTTCGAGAAAACCGGACAACTTCCCGCCGCCGAACCGCCACCGCTGCTGCTCTTCCGCTTCGACGAAGGCGGCGGAAGCACCCTTCGCAATCACGGTTCGCTTGCCGCACCGCTCACCATTCCCTCGCGCCCTCATGCCCTCGGTGCCCGCGCGCTCGCCCAGGACCTGACCGGTGACTTTTCCAATCAATCCCTGACCCTCGATGTTGCGTTGAACTTCGCCGGGTTCCTGCCTTTCGGGGTCGCCTTCGCCCTGGTTTCGCGGACGCGACGGGGCGACTGGTTCAAGGTTCTGATCGTCACCACACTGGCTGGATGTGGGCTCAGCTTGTTCATCGAACTGGGTCAGGCATGGATGCCTTCACGCGATTCCAGCCTGCGGGATCTGGCGCTGAACACAGTGGGTGCCACCGTTGGTGCCGGACTCTTGCTGATGGCTTCAAAGATCGTCGGTAAGGCGTCACGCGCCGATGACGGCGGCTGATGGAGGAGTCTTTCAGGAAGCAGAACTCGTTGGTTATCAAATAGAACCATATCGATTGACGCGGATGTTGACTTTTCAATGATTTCACAGTGATATCATCTCAATATCGCAGTAAACAATCGACCCAACCACCATGAACACTGACTCCACTGGCTCATCGAACAAAGAGCGTCCCGGCTCCACCATTTCCGGCTGGCCGATGCTGCTCGTCACCCTCCTGCTAAAGGCGGGCGGCATTGCGCTGATCGTGCGGGCGATCATCCTCGCCAATCAGGACCA
>CAYXDZ010000538.1:0-2631 GCA_964463815.1 uncultured Verrucomicrobiota bacterium
TACGTAAACGCGGCGGCGGAGCGAATCGAAAAGTGGCGCGCCAGCTTGCGCCGACTTAAGTGCGATTTTTGACTTGGCCGGGGGCGGGAGGCGGAACAAATTCCGGGCATCCGGAAGTGAAGGCGCGGGCTGCGTCACGTCCCAGGCTGCAAGCAACTTATGACAGGACGGCATTCGTCCGGAAACATCAACCAACCACATGAACAACACCAACCGCATCACCATGGCTTCGCTCGTCGCGCTGACCGGCGGCCTGACTTCCACCACCACGCAGGCGCAGGACGCCGCCAAACCCGAGGAGGCTCCCAAGTGGAGCCAGTCCGCCGGTCTGGGCCTTACCATCACGGAAGGCAACAGCGACACCGTCCTCGTCACGGCGAGCTATGGCGGCTCGAAGAAGTGGCGGCAGAACGAAGTCAGCATCGGCCTCAACGGCGGCTACGGCGAAAATGAAGGCGAGAAAAACAACGAGTACGTCAAGGCCTTCGGCCAGTACAACTGGCTGTTTGGCGATTCCCAACGCTGGTATGGCTTCGGCCGCCTGGACGCCATGTATGACGCCATCGCGGACATTGACTACCGTTTCAACGTCGCGGCCGGTCTGGGTTATTACTTCCTGAAGGAAGGGGTGAACGACAACACCCGCTTCAACTTGAGCCTCGAAGTCGGTCCTGGCTTCGTCATGGAAAAAATCGGCGGCCAGGAGGAGGAATACGCCACGGGCTACGCGGCCGAGAAATTCACCTGGAAGATCAGCGACCGTTCGCGGCTCTGGCAGACGCTCGACTTCACGCCGCAACTGGATGACTTGGAAAACCACGTCACCAACTTCGAACTCGGCGTCGCCAGCAAACTCACCGAGGCCATGGAATTGCGCGTCGTCCTCACCGACACCTACCGCAGTGAACCGGCCGCCGATCGCGATCACAACGACTTGAAAGTCGTCGCCTCGGTCAACTACACGTTCTAATCATTCAACCGCGCCGGGCCGGAGCGTGGTCTCCCGGCCCGGCCACTTTGCGCAAGAACTTTCGCCATGAACGAAACAGAAATCACCCAGCAAGCCTCCCAGTGGCTCGAGACCCTCAAGACCCTGGGAGCTACCTATGGCTTGAAGGTGCTCGGCGGAATCGCCCTGTTGTTGATCGGCCGGTGGATCGCGCTGGCCATTCGTGGCGGACTCCGGCGCGTGCTCGACAAACGAAACCTCGATCCGATCATCACCGCGTTCGTCGTCAACCTTGCGTATATCGGTTTGCTGGCTTTCGTGGTGCTCGCGGCTTTGGAGGTGGTGGGCGTTCGGACCACCTCCTTTGCCGCCGTCATCGCCGCCGCCGGTCTGGCCATCGGCCTGGCCTTGCAAGGGTCGCTCTCCAATTTCGCCGCCGGTTTCCTGCTCATCATTTTCCGGCCGTTCAAGAAAGGGGACTACATCGAGGCGGGCGGCACCGCCGGTGTCGTCGAGGAAATCCAGGTGTTCACCACCGTGATGAAAACCCCCGACAACAAAAAGGTGATCGTGCCCAACTCCAGCATCATGGGGGGCAACATCATCAATTACTCCGCCCACGCCACCCGGCGCGTGGACTGGGTGTTCGGCGTGAGCTATGCGGACGACATCGACCAGGTCAAGGCCACCATCAGACGGGTCATCGAGGCCGAACCACGCATTCACAAGGACCCCGCGCCGGTGGTCGTACTCAGTTCGCTCGGCGACAGCAGCGTCAACTTCACCGCCCGCGCCTGGGTGAACGTGCCGGACTTCTGGAATGTTTTTTTCGAGACGAACGAAAAAATGAAGAAAACCTTCGATGCCGAGGGTATTACTATTCCGTTCCCGCAGCGGGACATCCATCTACACCAGCAAAACAAGCCATGAACCCACCCGTTCGTCTCCCCTCGCCGCCGGCCGCACTCCGGATGCTCGCCGTATGCGCCCTGTTGCTGGGCGCCCTGCCCCTCACCGGCTGCCGCACCACCTACTACTCGGTGATGGAGACGTTCGGAAAACATAAACGGGACCTGCTGAAAGATTCGCTGACGGATGCCGGAGAGGCGCAGCAGGAGGCGACCGAGCAGTTCAAGGACGCGCTCACGCAGCTCAAGGAATTGACCGGCTTTGACGGCGGCGAACTGGAGAAACGCTACAACGCCTTCAAGGCGGAATACGACGCCTGCGAGACCAAGGCCGGCGCGGTGAGCGGCCGCATCCGCAAGGTCGAGCAGCTCGCCGGGGATCTCTTCGCCGAGTGGGAGCGGGAGTTGAACGAGATTTCCAGCACCACCCTGCGCGCCGACAGCCAGCGCAAGCTCACCCAGACCCGCACCCGATACGAGCAATTGCACGCCTCGCTGGTCAAGGCGGAGAGCAGCATGCCGCCCGTGCTCACCCAGATGAAGGACTACGTGCTCTACCTCAAGCACAACCTCAACGCCGTGGCCATCGGCTCGCTCAAGACCGAGGCCGAGAGCATCACCGCCGAAATCAACCGGTTGATCGGCGACATGAACCGCTCAATCGCGCAGACGGAAAGCTTCGTCAAGGAACTCGAAGCGCAGGAGTGAGGTTCGTGATGCGTGATGCGTGATGCGTGATGCGTGATGCGTGATGCGTGATGCGTGATGCGTGAT
>CAYXDZ010000539.1:0-2629 GCA_964463815.1 uncultured Verrucomicrobiota bacterium
GCTGGTCCGGCATCACAAGTGAAACTCCACCGCCACCTTGGCCTTGAGGCGACGCTCATCGAAGTCCGGTGGCAAGGTTCGTTGCTTCATGAGTGACAAACTCAGGCGGTGCATGTCCTCCATGGTCGCCGTCGGTGCCGGGCGCACCTGACCCGACCAGTCGGGAAACTCCAGTTCGGGCGCGGGCGATTGCGCGACCCGATACGGAGTCAACGCCTCATTAAGAGCAGAGGCCGGAGAGCTTTTCGTAGAGTTCGGCGGTTCCATATTTCAAGACCAGTTCGCGAAATGCCGGGGCTTTCACGTCCACCCGGTTATTCGTCACGAGATTGACCACATCATCCATGTCCTTCAAGACGCGGATGCCCCGGGCGTGTTTCAAGGCGTGAAACTTGAGCGCCAACAGGTGCTCGAGCGAGGCAACCCGCACGGTCTGACCCTCCAGCTTTCCCGACTCTGCCGCGGCAATCATCTTGGCGAAAGTGACCGCATTCACCAGCATCAGATCCAACCGCCACGCGGCCGAATCACCTGGCGTGAGTTGCAGGAAGGTTCCGCCATCGTGAAAAATCTTCAGTCCAATCCGGTCAGCCAACTCCAGCCACGCCTCCCGATCATCGGATGACACCAGAATGTCCGTATCTTCGGTCGTTCGCGGGTAATTGTGATGTGCCACGGCATGGCCGCCAATCACCAGGAACTGCAAACCGCTCCTATCGGCTTCATGGGTGATATTCGCAAATGTCGGCATGGGCCCAGGCTAATTATTCTCCGCCAAGCCCTCCCGATGCCCCAGGTTCTTCACCGAGGCGAAGATGGCCTGCACCTCGGCGAGCAGTTGCTGGTCGAGCGGTTCGGCGGCCCACTTCGCCCAGTTGCGGATGTTGTTTGGGTTCGCGCTGCCGCTGACCGTCGTGGTGATGTCGGGATTAGCCAGGCTGAACTGAAGCGCCAGCTTGGCGATGTCCACGCCCTTGCTCGCGCAATGCGCGGCGGCGGCCCGCGCGACGGCCTTCACTTCTTCCGGTTCCTTGAGCCAGGCGGGCAGCGGCGCGTTCGTGAGCAGGCGCGCGCTGAACGGACCGGCGTTCATCACACCGACGCCCCTGGCCTTGAGATAGGGAACGGTCTCGTCGGCGAAGCGGGTGTTCTGTAGCGTGTACTGGTTGTAGCTGAGCACGCAGTCCACATCGGTCTGATCGCAGATGAACCGGAAGATCTTCTGCGGATAGCCGCTGAAGCCGATGAAGCGCACCTTGCCGGCCTGAACCTGCTTCCGCAGCGCGGGGATGGTTTCATCCACGATCTGCTGCATCGGCACGAACTCGATGTCGTGGCAGAGCACGATGTCGAGGTGATCGGTGCGCAACCGGTGCAGGCTGACATCCACGCTCTCGGCGACGCGTTTGGCAGAGAAATCGAAGTGCTGGAGATCATAACGACCCAGCTTGGTGCAGAGCGTGTAGCTGTCGCGGGGCACGTCCTGGAGGGCAATACCGAGCAAGACCTCGCTCATGCCGCGTCCGTAAAACGGCGAGGTGTCGATGAAGTTGAGGCCGCAATCGAGCGCCGCGCGGACGCTCTCGATCGCCTCGTCGAGCTTCACGCTGCGAAACTCAGCTCCAAGTGACGACGCACCGAAGCTGAGGATGGGGAGATTGAGGCCGGTCTTGCCGAGGGGACGGGTTTGCATGTGTGCGTAAGCAGTAAACGGTAAGCGGTAAGACGTAAAAAATTAGCGATGGTGCTTCATGCGCACTTTACATACCGGTTGAAGCCCTTGATCTGTTGCTGGGCGCAAGTGGCGGTGTCCGGCAGCGGAACGGCCTCCGCGCTGAGGTAACCGGCGTAACCGGATTCACGCAGGGCGGCCAAGATCGACGCAAAGTCCGTGTGGCCCATGCCGACGGCGCGGCGGTTCGAGTCCACGAAATGCACATGGCCGATGAAGCCTTTGCCGGCTCGAATGGCCTCCGCTACGTTCGCTTCCTCAATGTTCATGTGGAACAAGTCGGCGAGGATTTTCACGTTCTGCGTCTTCAACGTCTTGAGGAATCCGACCGTGTCATCGACCCGGTTGAAAAGGTTGGTCTCGTAGCGGTTCAACGGCTCGTAGAGCAAGGGCTGACCGAGGCGGGCGGCGTGTTCGCCCAGTTCATTCAACGCTTCGGCCAGCCAGCCGAGCGCCTGCTCACGAGAGACGCCCTCACCCCAGCGGCCCTGCATCGAACCGATGATCGCCGGTGCGCCGAGCTTCGCGGCCACTTCGATGAGGCCCCGGATGAAGTCCTTCGCCTGCTGGCGCGCCAGAGGATCGGGCAGGCAGAGATGCAGTTTGTGAATCGCCCAGCCACCGCCGGTGCCGACCGCGGCCACCGCGATGCCGTGACGTTTCACCAGCGCGTTGATCTCCGCCGGGTTCAACGCTTCGGCGGACGGCGGAAAAATCTCGATGGCGTCGAAGCCCAGCCGGGCGGCCTCCGCGGCGGCGGCTTCGAGTCCATCCCAGAAAACGAACGGCCCGCCGCGCGCCTGCTCGACGAGGGAAACGGTGATCGCGGATTTCATCATCCAACAAACAACGGCCGCAGGTGCCGCTGATAAAGATTCTCGGTCACGTTACGGCCGA
>CAYXDZ010000540.1:0-2618 GCA_964463815.1 uncultured Verrucomicrobiota bacterium
GGATTTTCAGTGTATGCGGCGGCCGGCGGAGCCAGGTCCACGAGCGATCTCGACATCAGCGCGCATGCCTTGGCGGCCGCCGGGCGCAATTTCCAGCTCAACGCCACGATCCCCGCCGTCCAGGCGTGCCATCATCGCACCATCCAGGCGGATGCCTTCGAGTGGCTGGCGGCCAGTTCCCCGGAAGCTTACGATCTGGTGATCATTGATCCGCCGTCGCTCGCCAAACGCCAGAGCGAAAAAGTGCCGGCACTGGAAGCTTACGAGCGGCTGACGGCAAGCGGGCTCAAGCTCCTGCGACCCGGCGGCATTCTCGTGACGGCCTCGTGTTCGGCTCATGTGCGCGCGGATGAATTTTTTGCCGTTGTTCGCGAGGCGGTTCGCCGCAGCCGGTTGCCCGTGACGGAAATGGAAACCGCCCGGCACGCGCCGGATCATCCCGCGCGCATTCCCGAGGCGGAATACCTGAAGGCGATTTACCTGCAACGCCGGGTCGGTTGAACGCCGACCCACCCGTGGCCGACGACGGGCAAAGTCAGATTGCGGAGCGGGAGGTCAATGGCTAAGGTGCCGACATGATTGCGCCGACTAAACATCGTTTCACGGTTGAGGAGTATTACCGGATGGCCGAAACGGGTGTGTTGCGGCCGGATGCGCGGGTCGAGCTGCTGAACGGGGAGATCATCGACATGTCACCAATTGGACCGTTTCACGGAGGGGTTACCAAGTACCTGATCGACGTGTTTTCAACCACGGCGAAAGGTCGCTGGAAGCTGGGTGTACAAGACCCAGTCCGCTTGAGTGACCATTCCGAGCCACAACCGGACATTGCACTGCTTCGACCAGCGGCGGACTTCTATCGCCGGAGGCATCCCGGACCCGACGATGTGTTCCTGCTGATCGAGGTCGCCGATTCTTCCCTCGACCAGGACCGGGAGGTGAAGCTGCCCGCCTATGGCCGCGCCGGTATTCCCGAGGTGTGGATCGTGAACCTCAATGAACTGACCGTGGAGGTGTATCGCGAGCCGCATTTCGAGGGCTACGCCTCCAGGACGGTTCTCCGCTCCGGCGAACAGGCCAGCACGGCGGCGTTTCCGGATGTGAGTGTGGACGTGGGGGAGTTGTTGCGGCGGTAGGAGCAGTCAACGGGAGGCGACGATATGGGCGCTGACATAAAAGGTTTTCTCCAAATCGACGACAATACCCCGGCAGGTGTTGAGCCCTTTACGAACGATCCATCAACATGGGATTTGTCGTGGGACATTGGGTTCAGTGAAGGAAAGCACTACGCGTTTTTTGCCGCGATATCCGGAGTGCGCAACCAATCAGAACGAAAGCCGTTGTTCCCGTGTCGCGGGCTTCCGCCTACCGGGTGTGGGATTCCCGAGGGGCTTAAGGATATGGCGGGGGACTACAATGTGAGTTGGTTAACGCTGTCGGAGATTCAAGCAGCCCTCGCTCACATGGAGGTTGCTCCTGAAAGTCTCCACCGATCAGTTCGCCTCGTGCTACGCGCAATGTCCTGTGCTGAAGAACTCTTTGGCAAAGATCGGGCACGCTTAGTCTTTCAGGTGAACGACTGAAACTTATACATGACCTTCCCCGGCTACCTCACCGCCGTACGCCTGAAGCGAGACGCGGTGCCGGGGTTTGACCGGTATCCCTTCGCGATCCCGGCAGTGCGGCAGCTCGACCGGCTGGAGCTGCATCCCAAGGTCACGTTCTTCATCGGCGAGAACGGTTCGGGCAAATCGACCCTGCTCGAAGCCATCGCCGTGAAGTGGGGCTTCAACGCCGAGGGCGGCACCAAGAACTTCAACTTCGCCACGCGCGAGTCGCATTCCGAGCTGAACGACTTCCTGGTGCTGGAACGTTCCAGGTTTCGCGCGCATGACGGCTTCTTTCTCCGCGCCGAAAGCTTTTACAACGTCGCCACCGAGGTGGACCGGCTCGACGAGGAACCAGGGCGCCGGCCGTTCATCGACAACTACGGCGGCGTCTCCCTGCACCGGCGTTCCCACGGCGAGGCCTTCCTCGCGCTGATGAACCACCGGTTCCAGGGTGACAGCCTGTATTTGCTCGATGAACCGGAGTCGGCGCTGTCGCCGCATCGACAGATGACCGCGCTGGTGTTGCTGCACCGGCTCATCGCGGACAACTGCCAGTTCCTCATCGCCACGCATTCGCCGATCCTGCTCAGCTATCCGGACGCGTGGATTTACGAGTGCGACGAATTTGGCATCCGCCGCGTGGCCTACGAAGAGACCGCGCACTACCGGGTGACCCGTGACTTCCTGAACCGGCCCAAGGTGATGCTGCATCATTTGCTCAAGGACGAGCCGGGCGACCTGGAGCTGTCGTAAGTTCTGAAGCGAAGGTGCCAGGCGCTGTCTTCAAGCCGCATTGTGGATTGCGCGATCTGATAGACGGGTTACGGTGGCTCGCGCCAACCGCCGCCCGGTCATTCATGTTTTTCAGAATGCTCGTTCCAACCACCAGCCGGTCAATGTTCCCGCGTGTGCTCGCCCCGTTTCTGGTTGGCTTGGCCGCGGCCAGCACCCACGCCCAGCCCCTGCGCCTCGTGGTGATCGGTGACAGCATGTCCGCGGAGTATGATT
>CAYXDZ010000541.1:0-2616 GCA_964463815.1 uncultured Verrucomicrobiota bacterium
CGGCAAGAACCTCGGCGAGATCATCGGCGACTTCGGCAATTATCTGACTGACAAGGATCCGCAATACGACGCCGACGGCCGCGTGATCCCGAAGCTCTGGATCATGGCCAACCCGAAGTACGGCTCCGAGAAGAAGGGCGCGCCGACCAACTATTACCTCACCGTGGCGCGGGACCGCATCAAGGTGAACTGCGAACTGAACCACGTCGATGTCGTGCTGTGCTGCGATCCCAAGGCGTTCACGCACACGAACCCGCTCGAAGGTCTCAACAAGGGCGGCGCGCTCGTCTGGGAATCCAGCGACACGCCGGAGACCGCTTGGCAGCGCATTCCCGAGAAGTACCGCCAGTTCGTCCGGGACAACCACATCCGCATTTACATCCTGCCCGGCTTCGACATCGCGCGAAAGGCGACCGACAAGCCCGAGCTGCAGTTGCGCATGCAGGGCAACAGCTTCCTCGGCGCGTTCTTCAAAGTATCGCCCTTCCTCAAGGACAACGGCATTTCCGAGGAACTGTTCCACGAGACGGTGCATCAGCAGTACGTGAAGAAGTTCGGCCGCTTCGGCGACGCCGTGGTGAAGTCGAACATGGACGTGATGATGGGCGGCTTCGCGCAGGTGCGGGAGATCCAGTACGGCGAACTGGCCGATCCGGACCGCTCCTCGATGCGCAATCCCCCGCTGCGTCCGCAGACGGACCAGCCGTTGATCCCGACGGCGGGTTGCGGGCCGTCCGCCTGCGGCATTCCCGCGCCGGCCAATCAGGCCCCCAGGGCGCCGTTTCAAACGCTGGCGAAGTTCGACAGCGAGTATCGCAGCGGCCTCGGCTATCACCAACCGGCGGGCGCGCTCGCTTCGCTGGGTGTGATGGGCGCGGGCTCGGGCGCGACCCAGTCCAAGTACGTCGCCCGTCGTGAGACGCCGGTTTACATCGCCGAGAATTGCACCCAATGCATGGAGTGCATCACCGCCTGTCCGGACACCGCCCTGCCGAACACGTCGCAGGACATCGCCACCGTGCTCAAGACAGCCGCGAGCTACTATGTGACGGACGCCGCCGAACGGAAAAATTTGATCGCCGAACTCAAGGGCGTCGAGGATCGCGCCCGCGCGAAGATGGTCGAGTCGGTGAAGGCCAAGACCAATGTGCCGTTCAAGGATATCGTGCGCGACGAAGTGGTCGCCTTGACGGCGGTTGGGCAGAAGGCGAAGGACGAGTTCACCGGCATCATCGCCAAGCTGCCGCTGGCCTACAGCAACGTGCCCGCGATCTTCCGTTCGCTTGAAACCAAGAACCCCGGCGCGGGTGGTCTGTTCTCGATCTTCGTCTCCGATCTCTGCAAAGGCTGCGGCGAATGCGTGCAGGTTTGCGGCGATCACGATGCCTTGCGCATGACGCGCGAGACGGAAGATCTGAACGCCGAACTGACCACGGCGCAGATCTTCAGCCGGTTGCTGCCGGACACACCGCAGAAGTTCCTCGGCCTCTACAACGACGACGACGCGGCCAATTCCCGCGAAGCCGCCTTGCGCAATCACCTGATGGTCCGTCGTAATTACGAGGCGCTCGTCTCCGGCGACGGTGCCTGCGCCGGTTGCGGGGAGAAGTCCATCCTCCGTGCCTGCGCCTCGGTCACCGAAGCCTACATGCGGCCGATCTATCACAAGAAGGCCGACCGCTTGCGCGCCAAAGCGAGCCGCCTCGAACAGGAAGGACCGCTCAAGCTCAAGAAGCTCAAGGACCGCAGCGAGGAGGAATATCAGCTCTTCAAGCGCACCGTCGCGCACGTCGTCATGGGCCTCGGCGGCGAGGACGACGCGGACACGGATGTGCGCATTGCCGCCTACGAGAAACAGCACGGCGCGATCACCGACCAGCAGCTCATTGGCGGTCTGTGCGCCGTGATGCGCCAGGACGCCTTCAATCACAAGGAACTCCAGGCGGTCGATGGCCGGCTCGCGAACGGTCAGAGCGTGATGTTCATGGGTGCCAGCACCGGTTGTAACACGGTCTATGGCTCGACGCCGCCGTCCAATCCGCATCCGTATCCGTGGATGAACTCGTTGTTCCAGGACGGCTCGACGATCTCCTGGCTGCTGAGCGAATCGCTGACGCAGAATCACGCCCGCCGGTCGGTCGCGCCCGAGCGCATGACCGACAACTTGCTCGACCGCGAGGACGGCGTTTCCTCGAAGGCCGATTATTTCCTGCTCACGCACCTCGACGACGCGCTGATGACCGACCAGGAAATCCGCGAACTGCCGAAAGTTTGGGTGATCGGCGGCGACGGTGCGCTCGGCGACATCGGCTTCCAGAACGTCTCGAAGGTGATTCTCCAGAACCGCCCGAACGTGAAGATGCTCATGCTCGATACGCAGGTGTACTCGAACACCGGCGGCCAGAACTCCGACAGCTCGACGATGCTCGGCGGCTACGACATGAACCAGTTCGGCATCGCTTCGCAGGGCAAGCTGATCGAGAAGAAGAACGTCGCCGAGGCGTTCACCAGCGGCCACGGCTCGCCGTTCGTCGCGCAGGTGTCGATGGCCAACGCGGCCAAGCTCTACAAGGCGATGCTCGACGGCCTCGAATACCGCGGCACCGCGTTCTTCCA
>CAYXDZ010000542.1:0-2612 GCA_964463815.1 uncultured Verrucomicrobiota bacterium
CTGGTGACACGGCCGACGACCGGCCCTTCGACTTCCGTCACCGGATCGATGACGCGGATCTCGAAAGTGTTGGGCACGCCTTCCGGCACCCGCGCGAGGTAGGCCCGCCCTTCGGCGAGCGTGATCTGCGGATTCACGCGGCGCATCGCTTCGCGCTGTTGCAGATCGAAGCCGCCCGGCAGATCGGAACTTAGGAAGGCCGAAAGCTTCTGGGCCAGTGACGCAAAGGGTCCGTCCGCCAGCACGCCATCGAGATCCTGATCGAGCCGTTCGTTGTCGAAGCCCGCGGCAGCCGCACGTTCGAGCAGGGCGTGCAAAGTGGGGGCGTGCGCCGTCGGGGTGAGGATCGCCAACCGGGCGAAGCTGCCGGGATCAGTGGGGTTCCCGGGTTTGTGGTGGACGGCGTAGCCGGCGTGCTGCGTGGCCCCGTCGAGAAACTGCAATTGGAGGAAAACGTAGCGCGTGCCGGGCGTGGCCGGATTACCGACCTGGGCGACCGCTGCAATCTTGGGCGTGGCCGCCGACGAGAGAGCCGGCCCGAGACTGATGCCAGCCAGCACGGCAGCCAGCGCCGCCGAGGAGCGCCAACGGATGGTTGAGTTCATGTTCATTTAGAAATCGACGGAGATCGAGGGATTGCTGGAAGTGTCGAGCGTCACGCCGAAGTCGGCGTTGAGCTTCACGCAGAAGGGACAGGGCCCGAGCTTGAGTTCGTTCTCGATCTCGCCGCTGAGCACGACGCCATCCTGCGTGGCGACACCCATGAGTTCGATCGCGCCCTTGCCGGAAACGAGACAAAGGAAATCACCAGTCACCTCCCCGCGCATGAAGCTGCCGACGCCGTAGTTGTAGTTTGAGTAATCCGCCGGATCGCCCTGAACGAAGCCGAACGCACCCACGGCCGCGCCGGCTTTGATGCGCAGCAGGCAGCCGACGTCGTAGAAGGGGAACTTCCCGTCCACGCTGGCAATTGCCCCGACGAATGGCGGTGTGAGCTGGTCCTGGATCGCCTGTGGTGCCCACGCGGCATACGGCAGATTGGTGCAGGTGCGACCGGCGAAGAGCCCACCGTGCAGCTTGAAATTGCTGTAAGGCGGCGAGATCGGACCCGAGCTGCCGAAGAGCGTGGCTTCCGCCTCCGCGGCAATATAGAACTCGAAGTTAGCGATGCCTTGATTCGCCCCCACCGCGAGTGTTGCGCTCATGCGATCGAAGTTGATCGGCTGCATCGATAGCCCGTCGGTCAACGTCTCGAGGCTGCCCTTGAAGCCGATGACCTTGCCCTCTTCGATGAAGGAGAACTGCGTTGAGACCGTCACGTTGACATTGCCAAACGGCACGTTCGCCGGGGCCACGGTTGCCCCCATGGTGATGCGGTTGAACATCGCCGGCACGAGACCGGGATCGCAGGCGCTCGCGCCGTCCGAGTGCAATTGCTGATACTCGAAGAACGGGTCCAGTGCGATCGCCACCGGCTGGGTCTGGATCACCGTGTGCGCCCGTAGCGAGAGGTAAGTGAGATCATCGCCCGTGATCACGGCCTCGCCCTCCATGCTGGCCGATTGCAGGTAACCGCCGATGCCCGTCAACTCGCCCAGCGTGCCGTCCAGATCAACCACTTCGGCCACGGCTTCCGTGATCGCTTCGTTGATCTGGTCGAGTGCACTGGCGAGCACCTGCTGGACAAGATGGTCGAGATGATAGAAGCGGAACCGCAGGACATCCTGGACTTGGCTCATTACCGGCAGGGCATAGATGCGGGCCTTCACCTCATTGCGGATGCGGGCTTCGATTTCTTCGAGCGAGAACTCGTCGGGATAGAGCGCAACGAGCTCGAAGTAGTCCTGCAACGCCGCGCGCACCTCGGTTTGCAAAGTCCCAAACTCGGCGTTGGCGCTTTGAATCAGCGACTGAAGCTCGCCGTTCAGACCGGTGATGTTTTGCACCAGTTCGCGCAGTTCCTGCATCCGTTCCCGCAGCTCATCAAGGCGTTCCCGCATCGGACCGGCGTCCACTCCGGCGAGCGCGACCAGTTCCGGCACGTCGAGCAACTCAAAGCCGGGCGGCAGATTCAGGTAACCCATCGCCTGATGCATCATCTGGCCCACCGGATTGTCCTCCGGTGGCTGGCCACCGGCAAGAAACGCGCGCATTCCCTCGAGACCGTCTCCAATCGGTCCCAACCGGTCGGTGATATTGTCCGCGACGGCCGCCGCGATCAGGTTCTGCATCGTGACCTCAAACTGAATGTTCGTCAGCGAGTTGATCACGTCTCCCGTTGTCTGAATCTGTGCCGCCGCCTGCTGAATGATTCCGTTGTCGAAGACCGGGTCCAAGGCCGCGTCGAGAGCGTTGTCGAGCTGCTGCGAGAGCAGATTGTCCAGCTCGTCGAGGCCTTGATCAATGTCCTGAAATGCCGGTCCGATCGCGAGATTGCCGAACCCTTCCGCGATCTCGCCCGTGGCGAACTCCAGCGCGTTCGCGAAAATGTTGTTCAAGCTGAGGCCAAACGTCGCCCCAAAGTCGATCGCCGCCTCGTTCGCGTTCAAGCGCGGCACATCCGCCTCGGCATCCGCGATGATGATGTTCAGCTCCTTCTTGGCGAGTGAATG
>CAYXDZ010000543.1:0-2611 GCA_964463815.1 uncultured Verrucomicrobiota bacterium
TTGGCGGCCCGATTACGCTCGGCCCGGACGACAAGCGGGCGTTCCCGGAAGAACCGCAGGGCTTCGACCAAGCCCGCGACGGCATCGCCCACGGCAGGCTGGAGATGGTCGAGTACGATTCCAAGTCCGTCGGCACCAAGCGCAAGGCGCTCGTTTACACGCCGCCCGGCTATTCGGCCGACACGAAGTATCCCGTCCTGTATCTCCTGCACGGTATCGGCGGCGACGAGGAGGAATGGCGGCGTGGCGGTCAGCCCAACATCATTCTCGACAACCTCATCGCGGACCAGAAGGCCGTGCCGATGATCATCGTCATGCCCAACGGCCGCGCCCAGCCGAACGACCGCGCCAGTGGCGGCATGGGATCCGCGCCAGCCTTCGTCAACTTTGACAAGGATCTGCTGGGGAGCCTGATTCCCTTCATCGAATCGAAATACTCCGTGAAGACGGATCGCGAAAGCCGTGCGCTGGCCGGCCTCTCGATGGGCGGCGGGCAGTCGTTGAATTTCGGACTGGGCAACCTCGACACCTTCGCCTGGGTCGGCGGATTTTCGTCCGCGCCCAACACCCGGCCGCCGGCGGAACTGGTGCCCGATCCGGAGCAGGCGACGAAGCGGTTGAAGCTGCTCTTCGTCTCGTGTGGCAACAAAGACGGTTTGATCCGCATCAGCCAGGGCGTCCACGCCTATCTGAAGGAAAAGAACGTCCCGCACATCTGGCACGTGGACGATCACGCGCACGACTTCCAGCACTGGAAGAAGGCGCTGTATCAATTCTCGCAACTGATCTTCAAATCATGAAAACTTGTCGCTCGAATCTCCGCTCCCGGGCCGGCTCGCTGGCCGCGGCCTTTTTGTTGACCGGCCTGTCCGCCCGGCCCGCTGATTCCCCCGCCACCCTCAAAGACGCCTTCAAGGAGCATTTCCTGGTCGGTGCCGCCCTCAACCGCTCCCACGTCACCGGCATTGGCGGCGGGCGGCGAAGTCAGGAACTGGTGGAGAAGGACATCGCGCTGACGAAAGCGCAGTTCAATCAGATCACCGCCGAGAACGACATGAAGTGGCAGCTCATCCATCCGCGCGAAGGCGCGGACGGCTATGACTTCGGTCCGGCCGACGCCCTCGTGGAGTTTGGCGAAAAGCATGGCATGTATCTTGTCGGCCACACGCTGGTGTGGCACAGCCAGACGCCCAACTGGGTGTTTGCGGGCACGAATCCGCCGCCGGAATCCGCCGCAGCCGCGCCCCGACCGGGCGGCTTCGGTCGCGGCTACACCGGGCCGCGTGCGTCCCGCGAGGAATTGCTCGCGCGCATGCGCGATCACATTCACACGGTCGTTGGCCGTTACAAAGGCAAGGTCAAGTCTTGGGACGTTGTGAATGAAGCCCTGGCTGACGGCGGCCCGGAGAACGTCCTGCGCGATTCGCTCTGGTTGCAGATCATCGGGCCGGACTTCATCGCCAAGGCCTTTCAATATGCCCACGAGGCCGATCCTGACGCGATTCTGCGCTACAACGACTACGGCCTGGAGAACCCGGTAAAAATTCAGAAACTCGTCACGTTGATCAAGTCGTTGCAGGAACAGAACGTGCCGATCCATGCCATCGGCACGCAGGCCCATCTCAACATCTCCACCGCCGGTTTCGAACAGATGGACCGGTCACTGACCGAGATCGCCAAGCTGGGCCTGCCCATCCACGTCACCGAACTGGACATCAACAGCGCCCAGGGCGGACAGCGGGGCACCGGCGCGGACATCGCCGCCAACGCCACCGCCACCCAGGGCGGCCTGGTGGCTGAAGCCGACGAGCGGCTGGCAAAGGCGTACGAAGGCGTCTTCCGCGCCTTCATGAAGCACCGGGACCACGTCGAGGTGGTCACGTTTTGGGGCGTGAACGACGCCGTGTCGTGGCGTCGCGCCGGCACCCCGCTGCTGTTCGACGGCGACAACCAGCCCAAGCCCGCCTTCCACGCGGTCATCCGCGTCGCCGCCGAGGCACCGGCGAACACCAACTGATTGGCACGCAGCCCATCCAGCCGTCGCGCAACAGTTCCAATGAAACGAAAGAATTCCATGGCTCACCTGTTCGTGGACAGCTCCCTGTCATCGCCCCGTGCAGGCTCGCCGCCGCGAGCAGCGGTCGGTTGGCTCGCAGCGTTACTCGGTTTTGCTTCGCCGCTCACCTGTCCCGCGGACGTGGTGCCTCAGAATTTGAAGTCTTTTATTCTCGATCACTGCGCCGACTGCCACGACGACGAGATGCGCAAGGGCGGCTTGAACCTGGTGGATTTGGACTACCTGCCCGCCGACGAGGCCAATCTCGCCAGATGGGTGCGCGTGCATGACCGGGTGAAGGCCGGCGAAATGCCGCCCGAGAAAAGACGGCGTCCCGAAACGGCTGAGCTGGAGTCCTTCCTCCCGGAGTTGGCGACGACGCTGATCAAGTCCGAGCAGGCGCTTGTCGCCGAAAACGGCCGCGCCATGCAGCGCCGGCTCAATCGTTACGAGTACGAGAATACGCTGCGCGATCTGCTCCAAGTGCCGTGGGTGCAGATCCGCAACCGCCTGCCCGAGGACGGCGAGGCGCATCGCTACAACAAGCTCGGGGAG
>CAYXDZ010000544.1:0-2259 GCA_964463815.1 uncultured Verrucomicrobiota bacterium
GTAATGGTTTCATCCAGGTTCAGCAGCACACGCGCGACATTCAGCCACGGTTCCACCTTGTCGTTGTCACTCTGCTCCCGCTCGGCGGCCAGGAGCTTTGTCAACGCGTTCACTTCATCCGGTTGCGGGGGCCGGCCGAGGCAGATTTCGAAAGCGCGCTTCAGCCTCGTCACGTCATCCGCCGCCGGCGCGCGGGCGATGCGTTCGGCAAAGTGACTGGCAAATTCGAAGAAGCCTTCGTCGTTCAACAGCGTGAGCGCCTGCAACGGCGTGTTCGAGCGGGCCCGCCGGCTGCACGCGCTGAACGCGTCCGGCGCGTCAAATACCGTCAATGCCGGGTGCGGCGTCGCGCGGTAGAAGAAGGTGTACATGCCGCGCCGGTAACGATCCTCGTTCTGCGCGGCCCGCCACTCGCGCTTCACCTGACCAAGCGACATCACGCCGTCGGGTTGCGGCGGGAACACGCTTGGCCCGCCGATCTCCGGCGTGAGCAGGCCGCTGACGCTGAGCGCCACGTCGCGCACGATCTCGGCGTCGAGCCGCAGCCGGTTCTGCCGGGCGAGCAGTTTGTTGTTGGGATCCTTCACCGCCAGATCAGGCCGTGCGTGCGAGGATTGCCGGTAGGTGGCCGACGTGGCAATCAGCCGGTGAAGCTGTTTGAGCGACCAGCCGCTCTCCATGAACTCGACCGCCAGCCAGTCGAGCAACTCGGGATGGCTCGGCGGCAGGCCCTGCGTGCCGAAGTCGTTCTCCGTCTCGACGATGCCCTTGCCGAAGTACTGCTGCCACACGCGGTTCACCGTGACACGCGCGAGCAGCGGGTTCTCCGTGCTGGCAAGCCAGTGAGCGAAGTCCAGGCGGGTTGGGAGTTGAGAGTCAGGAGTTGAGAGTTCGTGCAACACGGCCGGCACACCGGGCGTGACTATCTTGCCCTTGCGGGTGAAGTCGCCCTTGATGTGGATGTAACTCTCGCGCGGTTCGACGCGCTCGGTCAGCACGAGCGTCGAGATCGTCCGCCCCCGGCCGCTTTCCAGTTCGCTCAGTCGCGCTTCTTTCGCCCGGAACTCCTGGTCGTTGCCGCCGAGCGCGAGATACACCAGCCGCTGTTGCTTGAAGGTGCGTTCCGCCGCCGGTTGCTTCAGCGCCTCCTGGGTGAACCGGTGGAAGCGTTTTACCGCCTCCGGGCTGACATCCATCTCCTCCTTCGCGATTCGTTCCGCCGCCACCGCCAGTTGCTCCGTCAACTCGCGCGTCAACGCCGCCTGCTCCGCATCGAGTGCCGCATGGTCCACCCGGGGATTGAGAATCTCCAGCGTGGGTTCTTCCTGGTTGTTGAAAATGGCGAACAGGCGGAAATACTCCTCGTGCGAGATGGGATCGAACTTGTGATCGTGGCACTGCGCGCAGGCGATGGTCAGGCCGAGGAACGCCGTGCCCGTCGTCGCCAACCGGTCCACCACGGATTCGATGCGGAACTGCTCGGGATCAATACCGCCCTCCTGGTTGATCTGCGTGTTGCGATGGAAGCCGGTCGCGATGCGGAGCTGGGTTTCCTGGGTTTCGAGTTTGGGATTCTTGGCTTCCGGTGACGCTGTTTCGTCGTCGTTCCGTGATTCGTGATTCGTGATTCGTGAGGCGAGGAGGTCGCCGGCGATTTGCTGAATGACAAAATCGTCAAAGGGCAGGTCGCGGTTGAAGGCGTTGATCACCCAGTCGCGGTAGAGCCAGATCGAGCGCGGCGAGTCGATGCTGTAGCCATTTGAGTCCGCGTAACGCGCCACGTCGAGCCACCAGCGCCCCCAGCGCTCCCCGTAACGCGGCGAGTCCAGCAGCCGTTCGACCAGCCGTTCGTAGGCTCCGGGTTGCGGATCATTCACAAACATTGCCACTTCGGCCGGCGTCGGCGGCAGCCCGGTCAGGTCCAGCGACACCCGGCGAATCAGCGTATGGCGATCCGCTTCCGGTGAGGGCGTGATCCCTTCCTTAAAGAGTCGTGACACGATGAAGGCATCGGTGGGGTTCGTGATACGTGATGCGTGATGCGTGACGGGCGGCACGGGCGGCACGGGCGGTCGTTGGGGCGCGGTGAACGCCCAGTGGTCGCGGCCCACGGCGAACGGATCAGCGGGTTGCTCATCCGCTGGGGCTTGCGCGCCGTCGGCGATCCAGCGGCGGATTGTTTCGATCTGGTCCGATGCCAGGGCCGGTTCGCGCAGCGGCATCTGCTGACCACGGCAGAGGTTCCGGCCGCGCAGCTTG
>CAYXDZ010000544.1:2269-2610 GCA_964463815.1 uncultured Verrucomicrobiota bacterium
GCAGCGGCATCTGCTTCAGCTCATGCGCGGTACCGAGGAGGGCCTGCACGAGCAAACTGTCGTCGGGGTTGCCGGGCTGGATGGCGGGGCCGCGGTCACCGCCGGTCAGCGCAAAGGCGGCGGTATCGAGTCGCAAATCACTCTTCTGGTCGCGTGGGCCGTGGCACTTCCAGCAGTGCTGCGACAGGAGCGGCTTGACGTCGCGCAAATAGTCCACCCCGGCCGCGGAAACGTGACCGGTCAGAACGACCGCCAGCATCAGTTGGAGGACAGGGCGCATGGTGATGGTCCGGACTTTTAACCCCGATTCCGGCAGTGCTCAAAGATTTTCTCAGCAGGAA
>CAYXDZ010000545.1:0-2610 GCA_964463815.1 uncultured Verrucomicrobiota bacterium
AACCGTTGTCTTGCTCTACTCAACTCTTGATCGCTTCAAAACGAAAGACCCTGCCTCCCATGATGCGGTCTCGGACTGCAGATCGACCTGGATTACACCCGGGCCATCTAACACTGCGCTCTTCCTTCTATATTGAATGAGCGAAATCCAATATCTCGGTATCTTACCACACCGCTCGGTTTTGGTCGGGTCCGGCTTTGCCTCTTCCAACTCCCAGTCCCAACCCTTCATGTCCGCAGTCTCCGCCAGTCGTCGAGCAATCGAAGTTGCCTTTTCAGATGCCTCGTAACGCGAAAGTCTGCGGATCGGAGTCATAGCGAACAGATATTAGGCCAGACAGGGGTTTGGCTTGTCATGCGGAGCACTGGTCCTTGGTTCCACATGTTGCTCTTACGAATAAAGGATTTGCAGCGGCGGGGCAAGCCTTTGGTGTGACCTGGCCGACGGCCTTCACCACCGAGTCGCCATGAGGAAGGCCAGCAGGTCGGCCAGTTCCTGAGCCGAGAGCAATTGGTCCAGTCCACCGGGCATCAGCGACATCGCGCCCGGCGTAAGTTCCGCAATGTCCGCCCGCGAAAGGCTCGTCAGCACCCCCGGCCCGGTCGCGAGCACCACGTGGTCCCGGGCATCCTCGCGCACGATGCCTTGATGGTCCTCGCCGTCGCGCGTGCGCACCGTCACCGTTTCGTAGCTGCGCACGAAGCTCGCGCTCGGAAACAGGATCGCCTCCAGCAGATCGCGCTGATTGCGAATCTGCCCGATCCGCGTCAGGTCCGGCCCGAGGTCGCCGCCGAGGTAACCGATGGCGTGACACGAGTTGCAGGCGGCGCGCGGGCTGTTGAACAGCTCCTGGCCGCGCCGGATGTCGCCCGCCGGGAGGCTCGCGAGGGTGTCATCGAGCCGGCGCTGCTGTTCCGCGAAATCCACGTCCAGCCGGCCGACCAGTTCCAGGACGCGCGGCTGGAGTCCGGCCGGATACTTCGCGAAAAGCCGGCGCACGCGGTCGGCGTTGAGCGAGCGAAAGGCTTTTGCCTGGCCCAACGTTTCCATCAGGCGCGCGTCGGTGGCGTCACCGGCCGGCTCCTCGAAAGGCGGCAGCACGGCGTTCAGCTCCATCGGGCCGAGCTCCGGCAACACCTCCAGCAAGGCGCGGCGCTGCTCCGGCGACAACGGATGCCCGCCCAGACTGCGGGCGGCAAGCTGCCGGACGAGCACCGGTTGATCGGGGGCAAGCTGCTGGAGGGCGAAGGCAAACAACGCCGGATCGCGGTCGAAGAAGAAGGGATTCGGCACCGCCGCGAGCGCGGTCATCCGCAGCTCCGCCGGCGGGGCGGTCTCCCGCGCCACGTCCATCAGGGCCGACTTGAGTTCGTTATCCGTTTCCGCGCTGAGGTTGAAAGTTGCGGCCGCATGCACCGCCGCCGCCCGAAGTTCGGTCGGTGTTTCGCCGCCCAACAGCCCGGTTACCACCTGCTTCCATTCCGGTGGCGTGGCACGCACGCCGGAGCGGCTCATCGCGTGCAGCAAGGTGACGCGTCCTGCGGCGGCAACTTCCCGGTTGAGTTGAACGGCCAGCCACTCCCGGATGGATCGCGAGGCAGCCATGCGGCCGATTTGTGTGGCCAGGGTTTCGTCCGGCGCGGCGAGTCCGGCCAGTCGCGTCTCGAAGTACTGCGTTAATTCCGCGCCCCACTCGGCGTGACGCCGGATGATCCAGTCGGCGGTCTGACGATCCGCCTCATCCTTCGAGGCCAGCAGCGGTAGAACGTCCGTCACGGTCGCCGCGCCGAGTTGATCCAGCGCGATCAACGCGCCCAAGGGCATCGCCACACCACTTTGGGCAACCGCCGAGCGGATGGCCGGCGCGTCGCCAACATCAATCAACGCCCTGGTCAACGCCGGTTGCAGCGTGGCGTCCGCGTCCGCGAGCGCCAGCACCAACGCGGGCACGGCCTGCGCGTCACCGATCCGGCCCAGGGCCTCGGCGGCGACTCGGCGGTGCGGCGGCGTGCCGGAGGCAAGTTCCCGGAGCAGGTCCGTCATGGCGGCTTGATCCCGCCAGAGAGCAACCGAAGCGAGCGCGGCCTGACGCACCACCGGATCGGCGGCGGCCAGGTGCGACCGGTTGAGCGTGCGGGCTTCCCCGCCAGAAATACGCGACAGCGCCCACGCAGCGGCGACCCGGGCATCACTGGACTTGCCGGCAGCAAGGGCGGCCTGCAGCGCGGGCAGTGCGGCGTTGCCTTGCGCAGCAAGTTGGTTCACCGCCCGCTGCCGGACGAACGGTCGCTGATCCGCGAGTCGTTCCGCCAGTTGCCACGGAGTCGCTTCTGCCCAGGAGATTTGCAAACCGCGCGGATCGTCGAGGCGATGCGTGCCGGTTTTACGAATTCGGTAGATGCCGCCAAACACATCCGGCTTGTAGAGCTGCGACGTCGGGCAACAAATCTTATACCAGCCGCCGGTGTCGATCACGATGAGCGAGCCGTCGGCGTCCTCGAACACGTCGGTCGGATGGAAGTCGCGGTTGTCGCTCACCAGGAAATCCTCGTCGATGGTGCGAAAGCCCGCGCCGTCGGGCACCAGGACGTGGCGGGTGACCTTGTGCAG
>CAYXDZ010000546.1:0-2608 GCA_964463815.1 uncultured Verrucomicrobiota bacterium
GGACTTCAAAAGATCGATGCGGGTGCGCGAGATGGCGAGCACGCCGTCCGGAACATGGGGAGGGGGCGCCGAGTCCTTGGGCGCAAATGCCAGCAAACGGAACAAGCCCCGGCGCTCGGTTTCCGGCAGCCGCAACCGAATCTCGCTCGCGGCCCCATCGGCGCGAAACGAGCCGGTGAAGGACGCTGTCTGCAGACTGTTCAAGCCCAGCGCCGAGAGCATCCGGGTCGGGTTAAGCCCCATCGGCAGGCTGCCGTCCGCCCCGCTCAAGGACTGGCGGGCCATGTTCAGCAGGGGGCTCAGATTCAACCACCCGTAGAACGTCGCGTCGCGGAGGGTCGTGGTGAAGTCGGGCAGAAACGCACTGGAATCTCCCAAGGCCAGCACCGCGCCGCCGCCTTTCAGGATGAGAATCTTCTCCATGTCCAGCCGGCTGTTCCCGGCCAGCAGGAGCGATCCCGACTGGCCGATGAAGAACTCCCGCACTTGCGCCGGTTCCGCGAGGTCATTTTCAACCGCGTCTTCCCCGGCTTCATCCGCATCTTCACCGTCCGGCTCCCGAGCCGCCGGCGGTGGCACGGTCAGCACGGTGAAGTCCGTGGTTCCGATGCGTTCCGTGCGCATGGGGGCGCCGCCGGCCACCATGCGGGCCCGGCCTTCGGTGAGCAACGTGGCCAGACGATCCGTCTGCTCGCGGGCGTCAATCAGCACGACCAATCCCGGTTCGGCCCCCGGTCGCGCGGGCCAGCCGTTGCGGGTCAGCGCGAACGTCACCTGCCCTTGAGCCACGGCGAGGTAGTCCGCGAGACTGGCCCCGGTCTGTTGTTCGAAGGGTTGAAAAAACTCCGTTTCCAGTTTGGCGCGCACCTGGTTCACAAACGCTTCCATCGCGGGATCGCCCAGCAACCGCAACTGCGGGGATTGCTGATACAGGCGGCGGGCGGCCGTCAGATCCGGCACGGTGAAGACGCCCAGCGTGTCGGCGGGCAGCAGTTTTTCCGGCGGCGGCACGCTCTGCGCCCGGACCAGGGCCGGCAGGCAAAGCGCGGTGAGCAGAAATGGGGTGATGAATTTCATGGTCATGGTTACGACACCCTTCTCCCGGGAATCGTTTCACGGATCGTGCAACTAAGTTCCGTCCGCAGGCGATTACATTTTTTCGGCGGTTCCCAAGTTTGTTCGGTGGTCAGCAACCGGCGCAACGCCGCCAGTTCCTCCGGCGTGTTGGCGTTGCTCAACTCGCGCTGCCGGCCAGCGGGCAAAGTCCGGCCCTCGGCCGCCACGGCCGCCGCGAGGCGTTGCAGGGAAGGCCGGCCTTCCGCGATCAACCGCTCTACCGCTGCCTGCGCGCTGACCGGCAACGCCAGCGGAAATCCGAAGCCGCGCTCGGTGCGAACGAACACCGGCCTTTGTTTGACGTTGGCCAGCCGGACAAGTTCCTCCAGCAGACGCGGGGTCACGAGCGGCATGTCGCAACTGAGAAACAAAGCCCAGCCGTTCCGTGCCCGGCGCAAGCCCGTGAGCACGCCGCCCAGCGGACCGCAGCGCGGCACGGCGTCCGTGCGAATCGTTCGCACCGGCCGTCCCGTGGCGAGCGCGGCTTCGCGAACGTGCTGCAGCAGTGTTCTTCCGGCGATGCTGATCCTTGACTTGTCACGACCCATTCGACTGCTTTGGCCACCCGCCAGAATCCAGATCGTCCACAAATTGCAACCGGCTCGCTGGGGAGTTCGTTTCATCCCCAGCGTTTTCGGCAGGCTTGCAACACTGCTTCCGGGGTGATCGCCGCGAGGCCGGCCGGATGCGTGAGCAGTTCAAATTGCAGACTGGGTGGCCGCCAGATCGCGGGGTTGGTTTCGCCCCAAAGCACGATTCCCGGCCCGCCCACCGCCGCCGCCAGATGCGAAATGCCGGAGTCGTGGCCCACAAAACCCTGCGCCAGTGCGAGCAACTGCGCGACCTCGGGCAACGGCAGGCTGCGGGCCACGGCCACCCGCCCGGCCGGCGCGGCGTCCGCCAGCCGGTTCAGCCGCCCGCCCTCGGATTCGCCGCCGATGATGAGGAGCTTCCAGTCCGTGCCGGCCAGGAGCTGTTCGATGAACTGCCGCCAGCCGCTCTCCGGCCAGTTCTTCTTTTCACTGCCGCTGCCGGGATGAATGGCCAGCCAGTTGCCGGTGGCCATTGCGAGCTTCAACGCCGAGGCGGGTCCGTTGTCCGTCCGCTCGATCGCGAGCCGGGGAAACGCTTCCGCCTCGAAGATCGCAAGCCGCTCCAGGGGCTTCAAAAAGCAGGCCGTCGCGTGGAGATTTTGCGTTTCATCGGGGCGGTGCGGTCCCGCGATGAACTGGCCGGTGGTGCAACGCCGCACGTTCTCCTGAAAAATTTCGTCCGGGTCGTAGAGAAACGAGATGATGAGATCGAACTCGCTGAAGTAATCCCGCAGCGACTCCGCGAGCGGCCCGTGCCGGGCGAAGAAGCCCGCCACGGCGCGCGATTCGATGGACTCGACCCGGGCGGCCAGACCGCCAGCCACCGCGAGCTGGGCGATCCGCGGGTAGCCGAGCACCTCGACATCATTCGCCGGCAGATTGGCCTGGATCGCCTGCAA
>CAYXDZ010000547.1:0-2607 GCA_964463815.1 uncultured Verrucomicrobiota bacterium
CGGCATGTATGAAGTGCCGATGCCGGGCATCACCAAGGTGTAAGCCAGAGCACAGCGCCAGTTTCGAGCCGGGCGGCAACGCCCGGCTTTTTCTTTGTACGGCATTACTGATTGATAACCGGCGGGAGTCTGGTGAATCGCCACTCTCGCACGGCTGCGAACTTGCGACCCACCTTGCCGGCCATAACGGCGCATGCCCCGGCTCTTTTCGTGAACACTTTTGCCACAGCAGGCCGGAGTGCTTGCCGCAAAAGTCGCCGTCCACCCCTGGCGGGCCGCGCCTTTTGGGCTGCCCCCAAACCAGACACGGTGTCTCCCGCTGGACTGGTCGTCGCGGGTTTGGGCGGGAACGCCCCGCAGCCATGAATTAGGCAGTTCACTTGCTGGTGAGCGGGCGCGTCGTCCCTCTGCCCGACATGAATATCCTGGTTCTCGATGCCGACAAGAATGCGTGCGACCTTTTGGTCCGCACGTTGCAAGGGTTCTTTCCCGAACACGACTGGCTGCAGGCCGGCAGTTACGAGGAGGGCCGGCAACTGGCTCTGAGCGCCGGGCGGCTGGACTTCGTGCTCGCTGATTTGAAGACGAACGAGGCGGGCGGCCCCTCGCTGGCGCATCTGATCGAAGGGATGTTTCCCGATGTACAGGTTTACTTCCTTGGAACCTACTCCAACGAGACCACTTTTTTCCGCGCGCGGCCGGGTCGCATTTTTGCCAAGCCCGTCAACGTGCGTGAGGTCGTCGCCGCCATCCACCTCGCCGAGGAAAATCTGGCCCAACACGGCGCATCCGCGGAAACCAAGGAAGCGGCCGATGGTTCACTCGAGAAGATCAATCGCCTGATCGCCCACGAGGGCTTCTCGGGGCAGCTGGCCCAGTTTCAACTGCATGAGATCGTGCAAATCTGCTGCCTCGGCCAGCGCACCGGCCGGATGTCCGTGACCAAGGGCCATGAGTCCGGCGTGTTTTATTTTCATGAGGGCCGGCTGTTGCACGCCGAGTGTGGAGAGCCGCAAGGGGACGCCGCCGCCGGCCGGATCATTGGCTGGCGATCCGGCCAGTTCACCTTCACCGATGGCATCCTTGCGGATCGTGAGACCATTGAGGCTTCCTGGGATTTCCTGCTGCTGGAGACCATGCAAAAGCTCGACGAGGCGGCGGCGATCGCGCCGGCCGTTCGCCCCGAACTGGAGGCCGGGCAATGTTTCGGTCCCTATCAACTCGTCCGCCGGTTGACGCCCCAGGAGCAGGAACACGTTTTCGTGGCCCAGGCGGGACAGGCCGGGCTGCTGGTCCATCTGCATGTGCTGCCGGCGGCGTTGACCGGCAGCCCGGCGGCGGTGAAGCACTTTGTCGCCGAAGCCGCCGCGAAGTCGGAACTCGATAGTTCGGTTTTTCTGCGCTCCACCAAGGCGGCGCAAACCGAGGGCGTGTATTATCACACCTCGGAGCACATTGAAGCCACCAGTCTGGATGCTTACGGCACCGACCGCACGCTCAACGAAACTCAGGTGCTGGAAGCCTTTCGTGCGGTGTCCAAGGCGATGAGCGAGTTGCAGGCCCAACATCAACTGCATCGTCCGTTGTCCCCCCGGGATGTGCTGATCGATGCCCGCGGCGGGGTGCGGCTGGCCAACCTGGTTTCGCTGCGGCCCAGCACCCGGTTGTCGGTGCCGGTGCAGATCGCGGAACTGGCCGGAGCGTTGCGCCAGGCCGCCGGGTCCAGCGGCATCCGCAGCGCGAGTCTCAAACGCCTGTTGAAGCGCATCGAGCGGCCCGGCTCCGACCAGATCACTTCATGGGCGGGTCTGCGCAAGGCGACTGAAGGCATCCGTCTCAGCACGCTGGTTTCACCGGGCGGGTTCGATGAGCACACGGGTTTCATCGTCAACCTGGTTCCGGATCGGCCCACGCTCGGCGTTTTCAAACTCGTGGCCAGCGCCGCCCTGGCCGGCTTGCTGGTGGGTGCCTTGCTCTGGGTCGGCGGACAATGGGATCGAGTGAGCGCACGCGAGCAGGCACCGGCCAGCGGCTTGATGGCGGCGGAGATCTCCATGGAAGATCCCGCAACAAACTCCATCGCCGCTCCCGATACGAACGCACGTGCCGACAGCCCAACCATTTACGGATCCATCAACGAGGTTCTCGAAAACAGCGCGACATTCGGGTTCAAAGAGTCCAGTCCTCCTCAGCCCTGACGACCGGTCCAGCCTTGGGTGATCAGCTTCGCCCGCACCAGCTTGAGGGGTCCGTAATCGTGCCTGCCGTGCAGCGCCGCATGCACCCGGCCGGTGGAAACCAGACCATGCTGCCGGAAAGCCGCTTCGATCTCCGCCTGACCGACCGCATCGACGCACGGGGAGATGTCCACCGCCTCACCGCATTCGATCGCGATGGCGAGGTGCCCGAAAATCGTGCTCTCCGTCATCTGCCGGGCGCGGGCGATCTCCGCCACGCTTTGGCCCGCCCGGAAATAACTCAGCGTCCCGGTCACCGTGTCCGTCAGCTTGGAGCGCAGGGGCGGGTCCATGACGGGCACCGGCGGCTCGGAAGCGAACTCCTGTTTTCCCTGTTCCCGGACATGGCCGCGAATCTCCTCGAGAAACG
>CAYXDZ010000548.1:0-2602 GCA_964463815.1 uncultured Verrucomicrobiota bacterium
ACCTTCACCCACCCCTTCTTTCGGCTGCTCTTGAGGACCGCTTCGCATAGCTTCACTTCGTGATGGCCGTCTTCGGCGGTGGCGAAGAGCAGGGGCGTCTTGCGGCCGCTGGCGATGTGCTCATAGACGGCCCGATAGTGCATCTTGTGGCTGTCAGGGAAGCCCTCGGGATGGCCGCCCGGATAATCGGTGAAGCCCGTCACGTCCTCACTGAAGCCAGCCGTCGCACGCTGGAGAATCTGGTTCGGTTCGTCGCGTCGCCCGACGATGATCTCGTTCGGATCCTGGAGATTCCATTGCACGCTGCCCTTGGTGCCGTAGATGCCGGCGTAAAGATCGCACTTCCAGCCGGCGGCGACCTGCGAAATCGAGGCGTTGGCGTGGGTGCCGTTCACAAAGCCGTGCTTCGCCTTGCCGAACTTGAGCAGCACGCTGCCGAAGTCCTCGGTATCGACCTTGTAGGGCAGCATCGTCTTGGGATCGATCTTCGCGAACGTCTGCACCTCGCCCTTCGGCCGGTAGCGCGTCTTGTGAAACGTCTCGAGGTGGGCGAACACGCTCTGTGCCTTCGCGCCGAGGATGAACGAGACGGCGTCGATCCAGTGCGTGCCGATGTCGCCGACGGCGCGGAGCTGGCCGCCTTCGCTGGCGAGCAGGCGCCAGTTGTAATCCGTGGGCTGCAACAGCCAGTCCTGAAAAAAGTGACCCTGCACGTGCATGATCTGGCCGAGGTCACCGCGCGCAACCATCGCGCGCATCTGGAGCACGGCCGGGAAGAAGCGGCACATGTAGTTGACCGCGAAGACGGGCGATCCCTTCTTTTTCGTGGCCGCAACCACCTTCGCCGTTTCCGCCGACGTCATGCCCAACGGCTTCTCGCAAACGACATGTTTGCCGGCGGCGAGGGCCGCGAGGGATTGCTCGACGTGGACCTTGTTGGGCGAAGTGATGTGGACGACATCGACATTTGGGGAGCGGTACATCGCCTCGTAATCGTAGTCGCCATAGACCTCGGGGATGCCCCATTGATCAGCCGTCTTGCGCGCGTTCCTGGTCGAGCCACAGATGGCGGCGACCTGCACGCCGAGGCGTTTGAGTCCTTCGATGTGAACGGGGCCGATGAAGCCGGTGCCAATGATGCCGGCGCGGAGATGATGGAGGGGGGTGGGCATGTTTGTGAAGTTTGGTGGCAATCGTTCGGGCCCGGCAATGGAATCCTCAGCCTCGGCCCGGCCGAGCCACGGAGCTGCCTCGCGCCGAAGGTCACGCAAGTGACGGGAATCAAAGCTCCATCCCGAAGCCGAGCACGACGTTGTTGGTGAACTCGAGGAAGAGGGACTGGTCCACAAACCGCACCCGGGCGGGCCCGTTCAGGAACTGATAGAGCGGATGGGTATCACTGGGCGTGGTGGTGACCGTGTAACTCCCCCCGGCTTCGGACCAAGTGCCGGTGGCCACGTTCTTCTGCGGTCCCGGAACAAACGGCTGGATGGGCTGGCCGGGCTGTAACGGAGGCGCGGGCGGCACGCTCTTGATGAAGACCTGGCCGTCCGTGGTGGCGGTGAAACTGGCGTCGAGGAAAGCCGCCCCCAATTCGCGGTTCAACTCCAGCGAGCGCCGGGCGGACATGCCCGGCTGGGCCAGCTTGGTCTGCTCCAAGGACGCGGAAATGTCGAACGACCAGCGGCCAAGAATGCGGGTGGCAGCGTATTTCGGCGATTCACCCGTTTCCACAAAGACCTTCAAGTCGGCCACGTCCAGTTGTTTCAATTCGTCGATGATCGCGGCGTTGTTGAGCAGAGCCTTGATCTTGGGATGGGCGAGTATCTCGCCGACGGTCGCGCTCGTTTGCAGCAGCTCACTGGCCTGGGGATCGGAAGCGATGTCCTGCAACTCCGGACGCTCGGCCATGCTCAAAAAGTACGGGTAGCGGCTGAGCCGGCTCATCAGGAGGCGGTTGTGATACACATGCCCGAGGATGTCTGCGGCATCATAATAAGCCGGCGGCATGGGGTCGATGGCCACGATGGCCTTCTCCATGCCGGAACCGTTCAATTCGGCGCTGACGTGGTTGATCAGCCGGGTGCCGACGGTGGCGTTCTCCGCGGTGGTGATCTGCGTGGTCAGATAACCCGCGACGTAGAACACGGTGCAGAGCACGTAAAAATAGAGCGTGCCGTTGAGCAACCCCAGCGAAGCGCCCAACCGCGCGATCAGGCGTTCGTAGTGGAGAAGTTTCGTGTCGGTGGTCCGGTAGCGAAAGTGATACTCCACCTTGTTATGAATCGAGGCGGCCCCCACCTTGAAAGCAATGGTGACAATGAGAAAGACGGCCAGCGGGGCCAGCGCGTCCGCCAGCAGCACATTGCTGATGGCCATGCGCATCAGCGGGGCGAGCGTCGGCCCGAAGACCGGAGCCAGCAGGAGCCCCAGCAGAATGCCGAGGAGGGACATTGCCACCCGGATGATTCCTCGCGCGTATCCGGCGTAACCCGCCAGACCGACGCACAGCAACGCCAGAATCCAGATCGTCATGGGCGCAAAAACTAGCTTCCAGCCACCCGCAAGGCACGCAGAAAATGCTTAAATTAAGGGCCGCTGC
>CAYXDZ010000549.1:0-2600 GCA_964463815.1 uncultured Verrucomicrobiota bacterium
GCCACCGATGCCGGCGGTTTACTGTTCGTTGCATGATGGATTGTATTGTGCTTTGCTCCGGGCATTCACTGCATGCCCAAAGCGAGAAAACTCCGAGCTTTCAGCCCCCCGGTACGGCCGGGCCGGAGCGTTCAGCCAGCCCTGGCGCAACGGTAATTGCCCTTAACCCCCAGCCCGCTGCCTCACTGATGCGATACCCCTTCACTGTTTGGTTACGGTCTCGTTACTCCCGCCTGACCGCTCTCCTGCTGATTGCCGCCGCCGGCAGCCTGCCTTGTCCCGTTCGCGGACAGGATGTCCTGGGCATTTTTCAGGAAGTCTTCAACGGCATCCCCAATTCCTCCGTCAGCGATCTGACCAATTCAGTTTCGTATCCGCATGGCGCGACTTCCAGCAATCTGTTGACGGGGGTTTTTGAGACGCCCGTGGACGTTGCGGATGGCTATGGGCAACGGCTGCGGGCAATCCTGGTGGCTCCTTACACCGGGAGTTACACCTTCTTCATCTGCAGCGATGATCAAAGCCTGCTCTATCTCAGCCCGACGGAGGATCCCGCGAGCAAGCAGTTGATCGCGGTCGAGCCGCAGTGGAATCCCTCCCGGAACTGGTCCACCACCGACCGGCGTTTGAACGCCACCGCCTTCTTCCCGGCCATGAATCCCGGCCTGCCGGCCAACCGCTCGGACTACACCGTGGGCACCATCAATCTCACCGCCGGCCAACGCAGCTATGTGGAAGTGCTGCACAAGGAAGGCGGCGGCGGGGACAATCTTTCGGTCGCGTGGTTCCGGCCGGATGGCGCGGGAGGAACGGTGTTTGAGGGGCCGATTCCCGCCTCGCATTTCCGGGCCTTCGGGGTGCCTTTTCCCCTGCCACCGGTCATTTCGCATCAGCCGGCCAACACCACGGTCATCGAACGGCAAGCCGCGGCGTTCTCCGTGACGGCTTCAAGTCTGGGCACGCTCAATTATCAATGGCAACTCGGTGGGGTGAACATTCCGGGAGCACAAGCCGCCACCTACGAAATCCCCATCGTCTCGCTCAACCAAAATCAGCAGCAATACCGGTGTGTCGTGTACAATGAACTCGGCACCAACACGACCTCCGTGGCCGTGCTCACCGTGCTGCCAGACACCGTGCGCCCGACGATCGTGCGTGCGGTCAACGAAGGGTCGAACCGGGTGCTGGTGTCTTTCAGCGAACCGGTGGATTCCGTGACCGGCCTCAATCCGGCCAACTACGCCCTCAGCAGCGCCGTCACGATTTCAGCGGCAAACCTCTTCGCGGGTGATGTGCGCACGGTGGCGTTGACCACCTCCGCGCTCGTCAACGGCAACAGCTACACCCTCACGGTGAACAACGTGCGCGACACCGCGAACACGCCGAACACCATCCTGGCGAACTCGCAAACGACCTTCACCGCCTCCGCTTACACGCCGTGGAACGTCGGTATTCTCGCCCAGCAAGGCACCGCCGCCGCCGTTACCGGCGGTTACAACCTTACGGTCACCAGCGCGGGCATTAGCGGGACCACGGACGAGTTTTTATTCAACTACCAGCAGCGCACCGGCGACTTCGATCTCAGCGCGCGGGTGGAATCACTTGGCAATTCGGACGCCTGGGCGCGCGGTGGCTTGATGGCGCGGGCGACGCTGGCCACCAACGGCGTGTTTGCCGGCATCTTCGGCACGCCTTCCATCAGTGGCGTGGTGTTTTCCTCGCGGCAAAGCATCGGCGGCCCGGCCGATGCCTCGGGCACATTTCCCGTCAACTACCCTTACACGTGGGTTCGTTTGAAGCGCGTCGGCAGCCTCTTCACCGGTTACGGCAGTTACGATGGCTCGACCTGGTACGTGGTCGGCAGCGCGACGTTGAGCGTGCCGGCCACGCTGTACGTCGGTATGGCGGCCAGCAGTCGCAACCCGGACGCCAGCACCACCGCGGCATTTCGGAATGTGACCGAAGTGGTCGGCGGCAGCATTTCGTCCGTGCCCTCGCGGCTTGAACCGCCGGGACCGTCCACGCGCCGATCCGGACTGACGATCACCGAGATCATGTACCATCCGGCGGACCGGCTTGACGGTTTGCAGACGGAGTTCATCGAGTTGTTCAACTCGCAGCCGTTCCCCGAGGATGTGGGTGGTTATCGGATCGACGGCGACAGCAATTACACTTTCCCCCCCGGGACGGTGATTCCGGCGGGTGGTTATCTCGTGGTCGCCCGCGCCCCGGCGGATCTCATGGCCGCTTACGGCCTGACCGGTGTCTTGGGACCGCTCGACAGCAATCTCCCCAACAGCACCGGGCTGGTCCGTTTGATCCACAAGAACGGCCAGGTGCTGCTCACCGTGGAGTATCGCGACACTTATCCCTGGCCGGTGGCCGCCGACGGTGCCGGCCCCTCGCTCGTCCTGCGCCGTCCGAGTTATGGCGAAAGCCAGCCCGAGGCGTGGGGTGCCAGCACGTTCAAGGACGGCTCACCGGGACGCATGGACGGCGTGCTGCCAGACGCGCTGCAAAATGTGGTCATTAGCGAATGGCTCGCGCACACCGACCTGCCACAGGTGGACTTCATCGAACTGTACAATCACAGCAACACG
>CAYXDZ010000550.1:0-2592 GCA_964463815.1 uncultured Verrucomicrobiota bacterium
TGGTATTGGAAGACGACCCGCTGCTGCGACGGGAGCTGGGGCGGTTCTTCAAGGAACAGCAGGCGGAGGTGGTGCTCACGGCGTCCCTGCGCGAGGCCCGCGAGGCTTTGAACGAACGCAACGTGGAGGTCGCAGTCGTGGACGTACACCTGCCCGATGGCCGCAGCCTGGATTTGCTGGAGGAAAAACTGTTCACTCCGGCGACCGTGGTCATCGTCATGACCGCCGAGCACGGGATCGACGTCGCGGTGGAGGCGATGCGGCTGGGGGCCGCGGACTTCCTGGCCAAACCGTTCGAACTGGAGGAACTGTCACCACGGATACAACGCCTGCTCCAGCAGCGGCGGTCCGAGCGGTTGAATGAATTCAGCAAGAACCAGGAACGGCAGGCGGATGACGCCTTTTACTTCGGCGAGGATTTGAAGCCGTTGCGGGAAAGGCTGGAGCGCATTCTCGAGGCCGATCAACGGATGCTCGAGCACCTGCCCCCCGTTCTGCTCGTCGGGGAAACGGGCACTGGCAAGACGAGCCTCGCCAGGTGGATTCATCAGCACGGACCAAGGCGCGACGGACCGTTGGTCGAGGTGAACTGCTCGGCCCTCCCGGAAGCATTGGCGGAATCGGAATTGTTCGGCCATGAGCGGGGCGCCTTCACGGATGCCCGCTCGGCCAAGATCGGCCTCTTTGAAGCGGCCAGCGATGGGACGTTGTTCCTCGACGAACTGCCGAGCCTGGCCGCCCCGGTTCAGGCCAAGATTCTCAAGGCGCTGGAGGACCGGGTCATCCGAAAGCTCGGCGGCCGACGCGACATACCGGTGGACGTTCGCGTGATTGCCGCCACAAACCAGGATTTGCACCGGCTGGTGCGCGAGGGCGCTTTCCGGGAAGACTTGCTGCACCGGCTGGATCTGTATCGCCTCGAGATTCCACCCCTGCGCGAACGCCGCCACGATCTCCCCGTGCTGGCCGGACGACTCGTTCAACTCATTGCGCGCCGACACAAGCTGCCTGAGCGGGCCTTGTCCGACCTGGGTCAGCAACGACTGCTTGCACACGCCTGGCCCGGCAACGTCCGCGAACTGAGCCACGAGATCGAACGTGCCGTGGTCTTCGAGGCGAAGGCGGAGATCGACTTCGAGCCGCTGCGGAACCGGGCCGCCCCGGCCGGAGCGGAGTTCAATTCCAATGACTGGTTTAACGAGTCTTATCGGTTTCCCGAATCCGGCTTTGACTTGGAGGCGGCGATCCTGCGGATCATCCAGCAAGCGCTACAGCAGTCCGGGAACAACATCACCGCTGCCGCACGGTTGCTGGGCGTGCCACGGGATTATGTACGTTACCGGCTTAAGAAGCAGCAGGGCTGAGGGCAATGTGGGAACTGTTTCCCGATCCGAGTTGGGAAATATTCACCGAAGGCACAGAAATTTGAACTAAATCGATAACCGAAAAAACAATCTAACTCTTTGCTGCGAAACCGGTTGGCACACATCCACAAAACCCTGGCACAAAGTCCGCTAGTTGGTTTGAAGCTGCCAGTTAACGAACAGCACCGCAGACAACAACAACAACAGAAATCCAAAAGTCGTATCATGAAAGCTAAAAAACTTATTCAATCCCTGACCGGCATCGCAGCCATTACCCTGGCCAGCAGTTTCACGGTCCAAGCCCAGAATTCGCCGGAGCGCCCGGTCGATCCCGTACCGCCGGAAGTCGAGCAGCCCTTGGACCCCGTGCCCCCGGAAACGACCCCGGTGAGTCCGGAACGGCCGGTGGTGGTTAACCTGCCCGATCGTTCCAGCCCGGAACTTCTCGAGCGTCCAGACGCCCCCGAGATCCCGGGCGCGGGCAGCCTTGGGGCACCGCTCGCAGTGCTGGATATGATTGCGGCGTTCAAGGAAGCCCGCGAGGCCTTCCTGGCCGCCCAGTCCGAAATTGTCGGTGGGCTGAAGGAAGCCACTGAGGAGCAGCGCGAGGCGATCCGCGCCCGCATCCGCGACAACGTGGACCAATTCCGCCAGGCGAAGCTGGACGCCGTGCAGGAACTCCGCAACCGCGTGGATGAAGTTCGTAATGAACTCCAACCCGACCTGGAAGACGTGATCAACCAGGCCCGCGAGAACGGTCGCGACTAAACCGGGCAAGCGACCCCAAGGATTGCCCGGAAGAGTCAAAACCAATAGCACCAGGGCGGCACTCAGCGAGTGCCGCCCTGTTTATCCAGCATGAATCAACTCCGTGTCCGGATCGCCCGTCTGCTGCTGCCGCTCGTGCTTGCGCCAGGGCTGGTTTCGGGAACCGCGGCGGAAACCAACACGGTCCCCAAACTTGTTCAACCCAATCTGCCGACCTGGTTCCAGTTCCTCACGGTGCGTCCCCTGGTTGGCTACCGCGACAACCTGCTTTTCAGCAATCGCCATCGCGAGGCAAGCTGGCTGTATGGCGGCAACGTCGAGGCCACGCTCTGGCGTTCCCCGACCGATGGCCACCATTTCACCGGGCTGCTCTTCCTCGAACACTTCCGTTACCCCGACGGCCGCATGGTGGACGCGGAATCCATCGCTTATCTGACCACGCAATATCGTCGCGATCTCA
>CAYXDZ010000551.1:0-2588 GCA_964463815.1 uncultured Verrucomicrobiota bacterium
GCCCCGCACATCCAGGGTGAAGAGCTTGGGATGCAGATCTTCGCACGAGCGGAACAACACGATGCGCAACATATCGAAGTTCGCGACGACGAACTCGCGGAGGAAAATCACCACGAACCGCACCGTGCCGGCCACGCGCGCAAAATAACGCTCCGGCGGCAGCACCGACTGGAACAACCACAGCAATCCCATGCCCATGCCGAAACCGATGAGGAACGCAACCCCTCCCGGCCGGGGGCTCAGCAGCAGCCAGATGACCGCGATCAACAGGTTGAGGGTCAGCGTCCGCATCGTCAGAGCCCTCCTTTCCCGCCCGCACCGAGGACGTGGCGGACATAGCCTTCCTGGTCGAGGGCGGCGTTCGCGGCCTGCAACGCCAGTTGCATTACACCTTCGGCTCCCAGACCGATACCCAGCGAGATGATCGTCAGGCCGCCGATGATCCAGGCCAATGGCCGCCAGCGCGGGTCATCGGTGCGCAGCGGCACGCCGGCCGGTTCCGCCCAGAAAGCGCCGAGCCAGATCTTCAACATGCTGAAGAGGGTCAGCACACTCGCCACCAGCGACGCGGCGATCAGCACATACGCGCCCTGGGCGAGGCCCTCGACGATGATCAGATACTTGCCCCAGAAGCCGCTCAACGGCGGGATGCCCGCCAGCGAGAGGGCCTGGCAGAGAAACAGAATGCCCAACCACGGCGTGGCGCGCCAGAGATGCCCTATGCGGTCGAGGTCGTCCGTGCGGTTCAGCACCACCGTCACCCCCCCGATGAGGAAGAGCGACGCCTTCACGATGATGTGGTGCATGATGTAGAAGATGCACGCCGCGATGCTCAGCGGCGTGAACAATCCGAGCGCCAGCGCCATGAAGCCGATCTGGCTCAGAATGTGGAACGACAGGATGCCGCGGATGAAGTTGCGCGAAATCGCCCCCACCACCGCGAGCACCATCGTCAACCCCGCCAGCCAGGCGATGAGTTGATGCACGCCGCTCAAGTCGTGCGGCAGCACCGTCGCGAACATCCGCACGAGCACGTACACGCCCACCTTCGTCAACATGCCCGAGTAGAGGCCCGCCAGCGCCGCCGGCCGGATCGGATAGCTGTTCGGCAGCCAGTAGTAGAGGGGAAAAAGACCGGCCTTGGTGCCAAACACGACGAACAGCAGGAGCGCCAGCAGCAGCACGCGCGGATCGTCACCCAGTTCCGCCGAGCGCTCGATGATGCCGGCGAAGTTCAGCGTGCCGAACAGCCCGTAGGCCAGGCCGGCGGCGCAGATGAAGAGTGTGCTGCCCACCAGGTTGACCGCCAGATACGGATAGGCCTGCTTCACATCCCAGTCATTGGCCTCCAACGTGAGCAGCGCGTAGGAGGCGATCAGCATGATCTCAAACGCGACGAACAGGTTGAACAAATCCCCCGTAAGGAAGGCGAGATTGATGCCGGCGATCATGAACTGGAGCAACGGCAGCCGCAGCGGATGCTCGAGGCGCTGCCGGGTCTCCACAACGCTGAACAACACCGCCGCCAGCGCGGTGAGGGTGCTCAACACCAGCATGATCGCCGCGAGCAGGTCCGCCACGAGGGCGATGCCGACCGCCGCCGCCCAGCCGCCGGCGAGCAGCACCACGGGCGTGCCATCGAGGTTGTCGGTGACCAGCTTGACCGCCACGCCGAGCTGGACCGCCGCCGAGACGATGAACCACCCGCGCCGCCACGCGGCCAGACGCGGGAAGAACAGCGCCAGGACGCCCGTAAGCATCGGCAGTGCGAATGGTAGAATCGCCCAGTTCATTTCAAGGCGGTGGGTTCCCCCCGGGCTCGTCCCGGTACATGTCGCTGACGGTGGTGGTTTTCTGGTCCAGAAACAGCCGGTAGAGCAGCATCACCAGGTAGGCGGTGACGCCGAAGCCGATCACGATGGCGGTCAGGATCAGCGCCTGCGGCAGCGGATCGACGAGCGGCCCGGCATCCGTGCCGACAATGGGCGCGGCCCGGCCGTCCGGCCGGCCGGACATGGCCAGCACGACCAGGTTGGCGGCGTTGGAGATCACGATGAAGCCGAACAAAATGCGCACGAAACTGCGCTGGAGGATCAGCCAGGTGGCCACGGCGAACAACGCGCCAATCAGCAGGGCGGTTTCAATCTGCATCGGCTTCCTTTCGTTGCGGGTCTGGCGGTTCCTCGATGGGCAGCTCCAGCGGGGAGCTGTACCGGCGCTCCTCCTCGGCCACCAGGCCGGGCAGGCGTTCGGTGGATTTCGCGAGCACAAAGATGATCTTGCTGGCGATGCCGATGACCACCAGATACACGCCCAGGTCAAAGACCAGCGGCGTGCCGACGTGCAGCTCGCCAAGGAGCGGCACCTGGTGCAGATGCCAGTTGAACTGGGTGAGATACGCCTGGTCAACCAGCAACGGCGCGGCTCCCGAGAGCAGCGCCAGCAACAGCCCCGCCCCCGCGATCCGCACCGGGTCCGCGCGCATGATGCGGTGCAATTCCTCAAGTCCAATGGCCAGACTGAGCAGGATCAAGGAGGTCGCCGAGGCCAGGCCCGCGATGAAGCCGCCGCCCGGCAGGTTGTGGCCG
>CAYXDZ010000552.1:0-2577 GCA_964463815.1 uncultured Verrucomicrobiota bacterium
GCTATGACGGGGTGCTGCTGGACCTGATGATTCCCCACATGGGCGGACTGGAAATTCTGCGAAAGATTCGAGCGCAGCGTGCCTTCCAGAAACTCGTGGTGGTGGTCTTCAGCGCGTCGTTCATGGCGGAGGTGTTTGACGCCGCCAACGAGGCTGGCGCCAACCGTATCTTCCACAAGTCCAATCTCACGCCGCAGGATCTGGTCGATGTCATGACCCAGGAGCTGACTCTGGCCAAGGGGTCGGCGACCGCCGATGCTTCCACTGGCCCCGCCCGCGCAATACCGCCAGGAGTTGGTCGAGACATTTCTGAAGCGCGCACCCGACGCGCTGAACCAACTGCAAACCGCGTTTGAAGAGTTCACCGCCACCAGCCGTGGACCGGAGTCACAGACCCGGCTTCAGGAACTCTACCGCAAGCTGCACGCCTTCAGCGGCGTCGCGGGCCTGGCTGGTCTCAAGCGCCTCGGCGAGTTGTGCTCCTCCCTCGAAACATTGATCGTCGAGATGCACGAGCAGCCCGGGACCGATCTGCCGTCGCCACGCCGGACGATTGGCCGGGCCATCCAGTTCCTGCGAGACAAGTTTCCGGCGCTGGCCGCACTGCCGGAGGCGGCCACGGAACATCCGGTCCGTATCCTGGTCGTGGACGACGAATTGATGTCGCGACGGGCCGCCACCTTCGCGTTAGACTTGGAGGGGTTTGAGGTGGCCGCGCAGGAAGATGGTCCGGCTTCGCTCGAGCTGCTCCAGAAGCGCGGTTTTCATCTCGTGATTTTTGACGAATCCCTGCCCGGAACCAGCGGTTCCCAGATGCTGGCGCGCATCCGTCAGGGACCGCCCAACGACAAGACGCCCGCCATTCTGGTGCTGGGTCCGGCGGAATTCGAGGCCCGCGCGAACGAGCAACTGCCGGCCAACGTCGCCCACCTCGCCCGCCCCTATCCTTTTGCAGAACTCGCGGTCACGGCGTTGCTGCTCCTGCTGGGCCACCAGTTGGTGGACATCAAAACGTTGAACCTGGTGGGTGCGCCGAAGTGAAGTTCAACCGGCCGGCGTACCGGCGGGCCTCCGCCGGCGGACCACCCAGGGAATTACCACCGCCAGCACCAGCAGCAGCAGGATGCCCAGGCAGATCGGCCGGTTGAAAAACGGCAGCAGGCTGCCGCTGGATTTGATCAGGCCGTTGCGCAGGTTCTGCTCGATCATCGGGCAGAGAATCATTCCCAGGATCAACGGCGCAAGCGGGACTTTTTGCCGTTCGAGGAACCAGCCCAACCCGCCGAACGCGATCATGACCCACACGTCGAACAGATTGTTTCGCAACGCGTAGGCGCCCACCACGGAGAAGACCACCACGCCCGTGTGGATGAATGGGCGCGGAAACTGCGTGAGCCGGCGAAACAACTTGATGCCGAGCCAACCGGCGGGCAGCAGGAGGAATTGCGTAATGATGCCAATGGCGAACAACGCGTGCATCTCGGCCGGCTTCTGTTGAAAGATCAGCGGTCCCGGCGTGAGGTCATACATGATCAGCGCGCCCAGCACGATGGCCGTCACCGCGTCCCCCGGAATACCGAACACCAGCGCGGGAATCCACGCGCCCCCCACGGCCGCGTTGTTCGCGCTCGTCGGTGCGATCACGCCTTCCTCGTTGCCCTGTCCAAACGTGTCGGGTTGCCGGGAAGTCTTCTTGGCCAGTCCGTAGGCGGCCCACGCGGCAATGTCCGCCCCCGCGCCGGGCAACGCGCCGATGAACGTGCCCGCGAGCGCGGACCGGAGCGCCGTCCACTTGTGCCGCCAGACCGTGAGCCAGGTGACCGCCCAGGCAGTTCGCTGCTCCACCACCGCCGCCACCGTTGCCTGCACCGGGGAACCGGCGGCCCGCAATACTTCCGAGAGCCCGAACAGACCAATCATCGCGGGGATGAAGGCTATGCCAGACTCAAGTTGCTGGCTGCCGAACGCATATCGCGGCGTGCCGCTCACGAGGTCACGGCCGATGGTGGCAATCAACATGCCGAGCATCGCCGCCAGGATGCCCTTGAACGTGCTGCCCATGCTGACCATCGCGCTCACGGCCAGCCCGACCATCGCAAGCCAGAAATACTCATAATGACTGAACGTGAGGGCGAACCGCGCCAGTTGTGGCGCGAGCGTAATCAGCAGAAGCATCCCGACCAGCCCGCCGAGGGCCGAGCAGATCAAGTCGAGCCGCAGCACATGATCCGCCTTGCCCTGCTTCGCCAGCGCGTGGCCGTCGAGCGTGGCGGCGGCGGACGCGGGCGTGCCGGGAATCCGCAGCAGCGTGGCCGGAATGTCACCGGCGAAGATGGCCGTGAAGCTGACCCCGATGATCATCGCCAGTCCCGCCTCGGCCGGCAGGTGGAAGCTGATGGGAATGATCAACGCGACCGCCATCGTGGCCGTCAGGCCGGGCATTGCACCGACGAAGATGCCGAAGACCATGCCGAGCAACCACGGCACCAGCACGGTGGCGGTCAGCAGCGGGGCGAATTCACTCCAGTTCATGCGTCAGTTCCACGCGCCCGCCGGCAGCGGCACCTTGAACAGCAG
>CAYXDZ010000553.1:0-2573 GCA_964463815.1 uncultured Verrucomicrobiota bacterium
AGACTCGTCACCTCGTCTCCTACCATGATCGACGCGCGGGCCGAGGCGTTGCTCATGCTCGGACAATGGGCGAATCCCTCGCCGCGCGACAAGGTGCTCGGCCTTTATCGCCCGCTTGAACCGCGCGATCCGCAGCCCGCGAGGGACGCGCTCGCCCGGCACTTCGATTCGCTCCTCGCGGACCGCTCGTCCGTTGTTCAAGTTGCCGCGATCAATGCCGCCGCCGACCTCGGACTAAGCACCGCCAGTCCGAAGCTCGCCGCACTCGTCAACAACCTCGCCGCTGAAGGCCGGGTCCGCGCCGCCGCCTTGAAAGCGCTCGGGAAGACCCAGGCCCCTGAACTGCCCGCCGCCATGGAAGTCGCGCGCATTGATCTCGATCCCGCCGTCAAGCGCGCCGCGATGCTTCTTTCCTCTTCCTCGGGATCGGCCACCGCCGCGCCGCAACTCGCCGAGGTGTTGAAGAGCGGTTCCATCGAGGAAAAGCAGGTTGCACTCGCCGCGTTGTCGCAGATTCCCGGCACGGTCGCCGATGAGATCATCTACGGCGTGCTGCGCCCCTGGGTCGAAGGTCAACCGCTCGATCCCGCGCTCGAACTGGATGTGCTCGAAGCTTCACGCGTCCGCGACGATGAGCGGATCAAAAGCTACCTCCTGCGATACGAAACGAACCTCCCGCCCAACGTGAAGACAGCGGCCTATCATTGGACACTCGCCGGTGGCAACGTCGAGAACGGCAAAAGGATCTTCATCGAACACCCGGCTGCAGCCTGTTATCGCTGCCACGCGGTGGACGGTGCCGGCGGCGAAGTCGGTCCGCCCATGGACGGCATCGCATCGCGCGTAACGCCCGAGCACATCCTGGAGGCAATCGTCGATCCGAACGCGAAGATCGCCGAAGGCTTCGAGAACCTGTTGATCGAGCTGACGGACGGACGCTTCTTCACGGGAATCATCAAGCAGGAGACGGAAACGGAGATCATCCTCGCCTCGCCCGAGGATGGTCTGGTGACCTTGAAGAAGTCGGAGATCAAATCCCGTGCACGCGGGGCTTCCGGCATGCCCGAGGGCATCAACGATATTCTCAGCAAAGCGGAACTGCGCGACGTGATGGCCTACCTGCAGAGCCTCAAATGAAGTGTCCCACTTGTGGTGAACCCTTGTCAGCGAACACGCTGGATTGTTGTCCGCGCTGCTTTCCGCAGGGCAACCGCCCGCCGTGGACGCGCGTGCTTTTTGAGCTGCTGTTCGTCTGGCCGCTGCGACTCCTCTTTTCGTTCGAGGCGCTGATCGTGTTTCTGCTCGTGGTCCTCATTGTGTTGCTGCTGAAGCAATTGTCCTGAAGCCACTGCCAAGCCGCTGCCAAAGCGTCGGGCCGGTTGGCACTATTCACACGTCTGGGCGTCTTGCTTCATCCGTTCGGGCACATCGTTTGCTGACTGTTGATCGAACCAAACAACTCTCGCCCGCCAGACCAGATTGTCCGGCGTGGATGCCGTGGTTGGTTAACACATAATCAAAACCTTATGAAAAGTACCGCCCTTTGTCTCACCCTTCTGCTTGGTCTGCTCGCTCCGGTCCGTGCCGACGAAGCCGCCGACCTCGAGAAACAGGTCGAGCTCATTGACAAGACCGCCCAGGAATCGAACCAACCGGAAGCGGCCCTCGCCGAAGTGGCGAAGAAAACCCGCATTCCGGAGAAGCAACTCAAGGAACAACAGACCAAAACCAAACTCAATCCGGGCGGCCTGTACATCGCGAACACGCTGGCCGCCAAAACCGGCAAGTCATTCGACGAGATCATGGCCGCAAAGAATAGCGGCAAAGGCTGGGGACAGATCGCAAAGGAAAACAACGTCAAGCTCGGCCCTTTGGTCAGCGAGGCGAAAAAGCTGGAAAAGGATCAACGTGCCGCCTTGAAGAAGGCTGGCAAGGCCCCCAAGGAAAAAGGAACCGGCAAGCCCGAGGGAAAGCCCGCCGGCCCGGACACCAAACCCAAAGGCGGCGACAACGCCGGCGGTGGCAAGAAGAAGTAACCTGCCCCCCAACTCAATCGTGAAAGGCCGCCCCACAAGGGCGGCCGTTTTTGTGGCCGCGTCTCAGTGATATTCTTGGATCGTCCGGACGCCGTAGCCGCGTGCCGGGAGGGACGGACGTTCGATTGTTGCCTTGGGTGCCTGCAGTTTCACGGCCGTGATGAATCCCTCACGGTTCGGCGATTTGCAGCCGGTAAAAGGTGTTCGCGACCGGAGCGGGAAAGCGCAATTCCCGTTCATTCCCGCTGTCGATGACGGAGACGCCACCGACGGGAAACCAGTTTGCTGAGGGCACATTGGACCGTCCGACCACACCGTAGCTGCGTTCGGCGAGGACCGGGCTGAAAATGAGGCCGAGACTGGGCGGCGCAGAGCTCAAGCGCATCTGGAGAAAGCTGAGGGAATTTGTCGGGTTGGTGCCGGCCATGTATTCCTCGAGATTGGGATGACCATCGTTGTCTTGATCACCGTTGGCACCGGCTTGCAAGCCGGAGAAGTAGGTCTGCTCCCACGAATCCGGCAGACCATCGCCGTCGG
>CAYXDZ010000554.1:0-2571 GCA_964463815.1 uncultured Verrucomicrobiota bacterium
TCCATCAATCGGAACTGCCAGTGGTTTCCGCCGTGGGTCACGAGATTGACTTCACCATTAGTGATTTCGTGGCGGACTTGCGGGCCGCCACCCCCAGTGCGGCCGCAGAGATCATTACCGAGGGCGCATATGCCAGCCGCATCGCGGTCGCCGAAGCCCGTCGCTCCATGTCCCGCGTCGTCCGGCAACGCGTCGAGACCGCGGGCGATTCCCTCGCTTTCAGCCGCAAGGGACTGGTGCGCCGCCGGCCGACGCGGCTCCTGCAGGAGCGCATGCAGTATGTGGACGAACTCCGCGACCAGCTCGTCCGTCACCTCCGGGCACAGTTTCTCGCCCGGCAACAAAGCCACCGTGCGTTGCAAGCCCGGCTGCTGCGGATCAAGCCGGCCGCGCGACTCACGCACTGGCGGTTGGCGTTGCGTGAGGTCCTCGCGGCCCTGCGTCGCAATGGATCCTTCCAGTTGAAAGAAACGCGGTCACGGCTGGAGGCGATGGCCGGCCAGTTGCGGCTGCTTTCACCGGAGCAAACCCTGGCGCGCGGTTATTCCATCACCACGGCCCGGGACGGTCGGATTGTGCGCTCATCGGCCGGCGTCAAGCCGGGCGAGGTCGTGCGAACGCGCGTCGCCGACGGATCGTTCGCGAGCACGGTGAATGATTCCTGACGGCAAAATGGCAGTGTCTCCTTTCGACTGCCGGGCACGACGCAAGGAATGCTTTCGCCTACAAGGCAGGAATCCACCGGCAAAAATCGAGGCTTTGACTGTTGACCGGGGTTGTCGTTAAATCAACCCATCCATGAAGCCACGCTGTTTCTCCTGCGTCCAACGTGCGGGCCGGTTTGCCGGGCGCAGTGACCGGGTTTCCGGCATCGCGGCTGCCTGATAAATCGTCCACAGTCCCTCAATACACCAAAGCACAATGAAAGAAGAGTCATCGATCGTAAAACCCTCCCGCCGGGAGTTTATCAAAACCACCGGCACGATTGCCGCGGCCTCCGCGTTTGCCGGCCTGAACGTGCCGTTCGTCCACGGGGCCGAAGGCAACACCATCCAGGTCGCCTTGATTGGCTGTGGCGGCCGCGGCAGTGGCGCGGCGGTGGATGCGCTGAGCGCCAAGGGGGCTCACTTAAAGCTCGTTGCCATGGCGGATGTATTCGCGGACAAACTGCAGGGCAGTTACAAGGGCCTGATGAGCAGCGGCGTCGCCAAACAGGTTGAGGTTCCGGAAGACCGCCGTTTTCTCGGATTTGACGCCTACAAGAAGGCAATGGACTGCCTCAAGCCCGGCGACATCGCGATCTTCACCACCCCGCTGGCCTTCCGCTGGGTGAACTTCAAATACGCCATCGAAAAGGGCCTCCATGTGTTCATGGAAAAGCCCGTCACCGCCGACGGTCCGACCTCCCGCCGCATGATCAAGCTCGGCGAAGAGGCCGCCGCCAAGAACCTCAAGGTCGGCGTGGGCCTGATGTCCCGCCACCACCGGCCGATGCAGGAGCTGCACCAGCGCATTTCGGACGGTGAGATTGGCGACATCATCATGATGCGTGGCTACCGGATGCACGGCCCGGTCGGCTCGTTTGCCTCCACCCGCAAGCCCGATGGCATGAGCGATCTCATGTATCAGATCCGCCGGTTCCACAGCTTCCTCTGGGCGAGCGGCGGCAGCTACAGTGACTTCCTCATCCATCACATCGATCATTGCTGCTGGATGAAAAATGCCTGGCCCGTGAAAGCCCAGGGGCTGGGCGGCCGGCACTACAAGAACAGCCCGGAAGGCGAGCCCTACGTTGACCAAAACTTCGACAGCTACTCGGTGGAATACATCTTCGAAGACGGCGCGCGGTTCATCATGGACGGGCGCTGCATGACCGGATGCAACGACATTTACTCCAGCTATGCCCATGGCACCAAGGGCAGCGCGGTCATCGCCCGCCACGGCGATTACGGTCCGCCCTCCTCGATCCACAAGGGCCAGAACCAGAGCCGGTCCAGCATGACCTGGCAGTCCCAGAACAAGCCGGGCGAGGACAACCCGTATCGGAACGAATGGAACGCGCTCGTGAACGCCATCGTGAACGACCTGCCATTTAACGAGGTCAAGCGCGGGGTCGAAGCGAGTGTCGTGACCTCGATGGGCCGCATGGCCGCGCACACCGGCCAGGAGATCACCTTCGACGACATGCTGAACTCGGATCACGAGTATGCGCCGGGCGTGGAAAGCTTCACCGAGAACGGCCCCGCCCCGCTGGTGGCGGACGCCAACGGCAAGTACCCGGTGCCGATGCCGGGCATCGTCAAGCGCGAGTACTGAGTCGCTTCGAAGGGACGAGTTACACGAGCCCCTGAAAATTGTCGAAAAGGCGCGGACGAGTTTCGTCCGCGCCTTTTTCTTTCTACGCGGCGCCGCAAAGTGGGCGCCCGTTCCCATCATTACCCGTCGATCATCCAAACGCGGGACGGCACGCTGCCCTGCCCCAATAGCTGTTTCGTCAAAGACCCGGCCACCGGCAGAGAAGGCAAGTCGATCAAGCACCACGCCGAGGATGGTGGCGAAGATCGCGCCGGG
>CAYXDZ010000555.1:0-2568 GCA_964463815.1 uncultured Verrucomicrobiota bacterium
GGCTCAGGTGCAGGGTGTAGAGGTTGTAGTAGCTGACGAGGCGGTCCGGGGCCAGGGCGATGGCCGTGCGGTTGGCGCGCTCGGCTTCGGCAAACTGGCCGGCCTCGGCGAGCAGCACCGCCAGATGAGCGTGCGCCAGGGCGGAAGCGCCCGGTTGGGCGGCCGCCAGTTTTCCAATCTCCAAAGCGCGGGGCAGATCCTTCTTGAGGAGCAGTCGGCGGCTCACTTCCAGGGCGAGATCCTCGTTTGAAGGATCAGCCTGGACGGACTTGAAAAACTCCTCCAGCGCCTTGTCGGCCTCGCGTCGCAATTCATGCGCGAGACCGGCGGCGTAACGGGCCTGGGCCTCGACCCGGCGGGCCGAGCGTTCTTCCCGCTGCTTCGCGGAGAGCCTGGAGTCGGCGTTGCGGGCCGTTTCGTTCCCGGTTTCCTTGGGTGCCTTGGGGGCGGATGCGCAGCCGGCCAGCAACAGGGCCGACAGGGAGAGCGCACACCAGGTGAGGCTCGTCCGGGTCGGTGTCATGGCGGCAGCTTACAAGGAAAGCCTGCCGCCGTCCAACAACGCGGACGGCGGCAGGCAATGAAAACGGAAGGCTAAGGGCTGAACCCTTATTTCTGCCACGTGCGCTTCTTGTGGCGGTTCGCGCGCAGAGCTTTGCGGCGCTTGTGTTTGTTGATCTTCGTTTTGCGGCGTTTCTTCAGTGAACCCATAGGTCTAAGTGTCGCTCAATACACCACTTTGTTGAGTGGATACTCGATGATGCCCTCGGCACCGGCGGCTTTCAGTCGGGGGATCAATTCCCTTACGACATGCTCGTCAATGATGGTTTCGACCGCCACCCAGCCCTTGAGCGTCAGGCTGGAAACGGTTGGATTACGCAACGCGGGCAGAGTTTGCAACAACTTTGGCAGGTTCTTCTCGGGAAGGTTCATTTTCAAACCGACTTTTGCCTCGGCTTCCATGGCCGCGCGGAGCAGCAGGGCGAGGGTTTCGATTTTCTGCCGTTTCCAGGGATCGGCCCAGGCCGCGTGGTTGGCGATCAGCCGCGGAGTGGACACCAGCAGCGTGTCCACAATGCGAAGTTTATTGGCGCGCAGGCTCGAACCGGTCTCGGTCACTTCGACAATGGCATCCACCAGTTCGTGCGCCTTGACCTCGGTCGCGCCCCACGAGAATTCGACCTCTGCCTTGACCTTGTGTTTGCGCAGCCAGCGCTCGGTCAGCTTCACGACTTCCGTGGCGATGCGCTTGCCGTGGAGATCCTTGACCGACTTGATCGGGGACTCTTCGGGCACCGCCAGCACCCAGCGGGTGGGTTGGCGGGAAATCTTGCTGAAAATGAACTCGCCCACCTCATGCACGTTCGAGCCGTTCTCCTGAATCCAGTCAAAACCGGTGATGCCGCAGTCGAGGTAGCCGTGATCGACGTAACGGCTGATTTCCTGCGCGCGGATGAGGCGGATCTCCAGTTCCTCGTCATCCACGTAGGGAATGTACGAGCGGCTGCTGACCTGGACGTTGAAACCGGCCTTGGCCAGTTTCTCCAACGTGGCGTCCTGCAGGCTGCCTTTGGGGAGGCCCAGTTTCAGGGTGTGAGTTTGCTTTTTCTTCATTGCTTCGGAAGTCAACGCCGGGTTCAACCGGGCGGCTGATGGGGCTGGAACCGCCCGGCCAGCGTAAAGACCGGGGTGGTTTGCCAGCCGCCGCCGGGCAAGGGAATCTTTTTCTTCACCGGCCGCGCTGACTCCCGGCTCAAGCGCGGTCAAAAGTCCGCCGGCCCTCGACGCGCACCTTGCCGGCCAGCAGGTTCTGAAGCGCGGTCGGGTAAAGGCGTCTTTCCGCAGCTTGGATGCGGGCGTGCAGGGTCTCCGGAGTGTCGTTGCTGAGCACCGGCACGGCTTCCTGGGCGATGATCGGTCCCGTGTCGATGCCTTGATCGACCAAGTGGACGGTGCAACCAGTTTGTTTGACGCCGTAGTCCAGCGCCTGCTTCCACGCTTCAAGACCTGGAAACGCCGGCAGCAAGGAGGGATGAATGTTCACCACGCGCTGCTCGAACTGCCGGAGGAAGTCGCCCTTGAGGATGCGCATGAAACCCGCCAGCACCACCCACTCCGTGTCGGCCTCGCGCAGGAGCTGGATCAGGTTGCGCTCAGTTTCCTCATCCAGCTTTGAACGATACTTGCCCGGAGGAAGGACCTCCGAACGGATCCCCCGCAGGCGGGCGTGTTCGAGGATTCCGGCCGATTCTACATCGCTGACCACGATGGCGATTTCGGCGACCAAAGTCCCGGCGGCGATGGCATCGGCCAGCGCCACAAAATTCGAGCCCTTGCCTGACCCGAGCACTGCCAGGCGCGGCTTGGTTGCTTGATTCATCGGCGCGTGGTTTAGGCGGGAGCTGTCAAAACCGCAAGCAGAACCACCGGCCATTTTCGGTGCTTGAGCGATCACGTTTCGCGCGGCGATCCCGGCGCGCGAAATTTTGTGGGCTTCGACGGCTGCCAGCGGGGTGATTGCGCACAGCAAAGAGTTTCCTGTTTACACTCCAAGGTCGGTTGTTAGAC
>CAYXDZ010000556.1:0-2568 GCA_964463815.1 uncultured Verrucomicrobiota bacterium
ATGTTGCGGACCAAACGTCGCGGCATTCTCCGCAACGTCTGCGTCGCGCTCGGCAACGTGGGTGATGCTTCCGCCTTGCCCGCACTTGAAAAGGCGGCGCAAGACCACGAACCGCTGGTCCGTGAACATGCCGCGTGGGCAATTGAGGAAATTGAAAGGCGGAGCCAGGCCGCGGCCCAAGAGTTGAACTGATTACCGGGCGGAATCCTCAGCGGTGGCGGGCTGCCATTTGAAAGCGGTGAGGCCCTTCAAATCGCGAACATAAATATCCTCCCCGCTGACCGCCAGATGAGCCCAGGAAGGTTCCGCCGCCACCGAGTGGGTGGACTTTAGTTCGAAGCGCTCCGGGTTCACCTCGATCAAGCGCAGCCGCCGGTCCTCATCGAGCGTGAGCATTTGGCGGCCATTGCTGACCATGCTCCAATACTGGCCAAACTTCTTTTCCGATTCCCAACGCGGTTCGCCCGTTTCCCAATCGAGACACACGAACCGCTGGTTGCGCAGGTGAAGGTAAACGTGGCCGCCCACCAGCAGCGGTGACGACATGTAAGCCTCGGCCTTGGTGGCCCACCGCTCTTGGAGGCGGAAGGCGTCGCCCTCGCGGCTGAGTTCAAACTGTTGCGCCTGCCCCCCGTACGCCGAGGTAAAAACACGATTGCCCTGGATGAGCGGGGTTAAAATGTTCATGTCCCGGAAGGCTTTGATGGGCTGTTGCCAAAGCACGGCTCCCGTTTCGGGATGAACTCCCGCCAGTGCCTGACGGGTCTGCACGACGAGCTGTTCCTGACCGGCGAGCGTGGCATGCACCGGCGAGCTGAACGCGCTGCCCAGCAGGCCCCCCTCGTCCTGCAGCGCGCGCCACCGCACTTCACCGGTCCGTTTGTCGAGTTTCACAAAGGCGGCGGCGGCTTGCACGTAAACCGCGTCGCCGGCGACGAGGGGAGAGCTGGCAAACCCAAACTCCGGCGGAGGGCTCTGGAGTTCTTTCACGAAGTCCCGGTTCCAAATCACCTTGCCGGTGGCGGCGTCGAGGCAGACCAGGCGGTCCCGAATGCCGGCCACATAAAGCCGGCCGTCATCATACGCCGGAGTGGCGCGAATCCACTCGCCACTTTTCTTCGCGAAGAACGGCACTTTGACGAAACCTTCCCATTGTGCGTGCCAAAGTGTCCGGCCCGTTTGGCGATCCAGCGCATGCACGTGCTCCTCGGTGTCATGCTTCGACTCCGTCACGAACACCCGGTCACCCGCCACGATGGGGCCGGAGTAGCCTGGCCCAAAATCGACGCGCCAGGACTGCCGGAGCGAAGCGGCGTCCAGCGTCGCGGGCCAATCGACTGCCGGGAGCAAACCATCCCGGGTTGGCCCCCGCCATTGCGGCCAGTCATTGGCCGCGGCAACAGAAGTGGAACAAACCGCGAAGAGCGAAAGGTATTGGCAAAGGTTCATTTTCTTCCCGGCAATTCTCCGGGCGGTTCACGACCTGTCAAACCACCCCGCGCGAAGAGCAGTTCACCCCTGTAAATCGACTGTGCCCTGAAACGCCCAGTGGCCTTCTTCCCGACAGTTTGCTCTAATCCGCGAAACATTTTGCCGCCATGAACCAATACGTCGAACGCGTCGTGGATCTGCTCGATCCCGCCCTGAACCGCATCCACAACCTCACCGTCGAGGAGGCCCGCACCCGCGTGCTGTCCGCCGATCCGCAGGCCGTGCTCGGCATCGACGGTTCCTTCTGCCTCGTGGCCAAGGACGGCAAGACGGTCCGCATGGCGCGCTCGATGGACCGGCCGATGCGTTACTTCCTCGCAAAACGGTACGAAGGTCCGGCGCTCATCGTGGCCGATCGCATGGACGCAATCTTCGCGTGGCTGAAGTCCGAAGGCTTCGCGGATCAATTTCATCCGAGCTACACGCGCATGGTGCCGGCGCATCACATCGTCGAGATTCAGTTGATCGGCTGCCCGGACCCCGATCCCACCTACACGCGCTTCTTCGATCCGCAGCACAACACCCAACCGCAGGACATCGCGACGATCGGTCGCAACTACATCGGCGCGCTGGCTGACGAGATCGGCAAATGGCTGGAGAGCCTGCCGGCGAGTGCTCCCGTCGGCGTGTTGTTCTCCGGCGGCATCGACAGCGGGGCGGTCTTTCTGAGCACCTATCATGTCATGTTGAAACGCGGGATGAACCCCAGCCGCTTGAAGGCCTTCACGCTGTCGCTCGGCGGGGGCGACGACTTGCAGCAGGCGCGTGAATTCTTGAAGGCGGTGGATCTGGAACTGTTCCTTGAGCCCATCGAAGCGAAACCGGATTCACTCAGCCTGGACGAGACCCTGCGCATCCTTGAGGACTACAAACCGCTGGATGTCGAATGCGCGGCGGTCGAGATCGCATTGCTGCGCGGCATCCGCGAGCGGTATCCGGACTGGAAACACCTGCTCGATGGCGACGGCGGCGATGAAAATCTGAAGGATTATCCCATTGAAGAGAACCCGGAGTTGACCATCCGCAGCGTGTTGCACAATCAGATGCTCTACCAGGAAGGCTGGGGCGTCGGGAAGA
>CAYXDZ010000557.1:0-2567 GCA_964463815.1 uncultured Verrucomicrobiota bacterium
ACCAGCGCCCGGGCGGCGGCATCTTCACCCTGGCGCACCCGAGCGAGACAATCAGCCAGGTCAAAGTCCATTCACCGAAAGTGATGACCCGTGCCGCGCGGAGAGGTTACAGCCGGTGTTCACGGAGAAGTTGATTGCGTTGGCGCGGGTGTCGTGACCACTGCAGTCAGTGAGCGGTCATGCCACCGGCTCAAGGTGAGCAGCGCCGCGACCGCACCAAGGCCGCAGAAGAGCATGTCCCACTGGGCGTCCCAGATATCTCCCTGCATCCCGAGATAGTCCGTGGCGGCCTCCCCGCCCACGACGACCGAGAGCCATTCGAAGATTTCAAACAACGCACTGAAGCCCAGACAAAACATCGCCGTGGTGGCCGGCAGCCAGCCGGTTCGCGGCATTTTCGCCCGCCGGATCAGCAACTCGCGCACGAGGATGGCCGGTGCAAAGCCCTGCACGAAATGGCCGATGCGGTCGTAATGGTTGCGCTCGAAGCCGAACCAGTCCTGCATCCAGAAGCCAAGCGGCACCTGCGCGTACGTGTAGTAACCCCCGACGGCCAGGATGATCGAGTGAGCCGTCAGTAGGATCAGGCAAAGCTGGCTGAGCGGGAAGCGCCGGAAGGTGAACCCGATCCAGACCAGGCCCAGCCAGACGGGGAAATTCTCCAGCACCCACGTGAGGCGGTCGGCCTTGGGCGCAATGCCCAGCGCGACTTCCACCACGACGATGATGGCGATCAAGATGGGGGCCTGCATGTATGTGGGTCGTAAGCAGTGGACCGTAAGCGGTAAGCAGAGGGCAGTCGTTCGCCCTCAGAATGTTTCTGGACCGGCCAATTGTACCGCCGAGAGACCGGATGCCGATGGTGTCCCGGCCGGCCGTTTACGGATGACCGCTCACAGCTCACTGCTGACTGCTGACTGCCGGCGAACCTACTCAATCCCCAGCGCCTTACGGCCTTCCTCAGTGATCATCGACTGATGCCACGCCGGCTCCCACACGATGACCACGGTGGCTTCCTCGACGCCGTCGAGAGCGAGGATTTTTTGCTGGGCGTCCCCGGCAATCACGCCGCCCATGCCGCAGCCGGGTGCGGTGAGGGTCATCTGCACATGCACCACGCTGCCGCCCTGCGGGCCGGGCGCGATCTGCACGTCATACACCAGTCCGAGATCGACGATGTTCACCGGGATTTCGGGATCGTAACAGGTGCGCAAGACTTCCGTGACTTGCTCGTCCGTCACTGGTTGCCCGGAGAACTCACGCGGCGCGGCTGCGGCGACGGGTTCAAAGCCCAGGGCGTCGGCGTCGTGGCCGGCGACCCGGTAAAGCCCGCCCGGTCCGCTGACCGTGTAGGTGCCGCCGAGTTGCTGGGTGATGAAAACCTGGGTGCCTTCGTGCAGGCGGGCCGGTGTGCCGGCGGGGATCATGACAGCGTCGCAGTCGCGTTTGAGGGTGATCGAATCCATGTCGGTTCAGGAGTTGTCCGGGGGAGGGGGGACTTCCGGCTCTTGCGTTTGGTTGCGTTCTTCGCCTTCGCGTTTGATTTTGTAAAACAGCCAGAAACCGACGCCGAGCACGAGCACCACGCCGACGCCAAATGCCGCCAGCAACTCCAGGAGTTTGTTGACGACGGTTTCCATGGGGTGGTGCCCGCTAAAACAGGCGGATGAAAGCCTTCTCGCGGATGCTGTCAATCCACTGCTTGCGGCGACGCGCGCTTTCCTCCGCTTGCAGCGCTTGATCGATCTCGTCGCGCACCTCCGCCAGCGGCCGGATGCCGGCGGGTGTCAGTTCCTCGATCTTGAGGATGAACACGGCGTCCTCGGTCACGATGGGTTCGCTGATGTCCCCGGCTTGGGCGGCGAAGGCGACTTCGGCGAGTTCCTGCCGGAGTTGCGCCCGGAGATTGGTGCTGACGGCTCCGCGCTGGGCTGCGGGAACGCCGGTGGAATGCTGTTTCGCCAATTCCTCGAAGGCGGCGCCTTCCGCGAGCTGCCGGCGGATGTCCCGCGCCCGCTCGATGGTGGCTGTGTCCCCGGCCCCCGCGAGCGGGATGACGATCATGCGGAGCTTCACGGATTCCTCGGCGGCGAACTTGTCCTGATTCTCCTGATAGTAACGCTCAATCTTGAAGGGCGAAATGGTGATTTGGTTGCGGATCTTCTGGGCGCTCATGATGTTCACGATCGTCAGATCGCGAAACTCCCGGCGCGCGTCCTCGATGGTCTTGCCTTCCTTCTGCAGCGTCTGCACAAAGTCCACGCGATCCCCGAACCGGTTGACCACTTCCTTCTGGAAAAGATCATCGAAATAAGCGTCCGGTATTTTGTAGCCGGCGGCCTTGAAGTCCGCGAGCACGAGCTGGCGCTCGATCAGCGACTCCAGCACCGCGCGTTCGAGCTTCGCCAGTTCCTCCCGGTAACGCGCCGGTTGGCTGCCAAAGTTGCGCCGCAACCGGGGGAGTTCCTGCTCGACGACGGCGTAAACCTCATGCGCGGTGATCACCGTGCCGTCGATGATGGCCACCACGCCGTTCAAGCGGTTGGTCTGGGCCACGGCGAAAGCCG
>CAYXDZ010000558.1:0-953 GCA_964463815.1 uncultured Verrucomicrobiota bacterium
AGGAATTTGTTCGCGAAGACGTGAAGCTCTCCGGCCTGCGCGGCCGCGGCGGGGCGGGTTTCAGCGCGGGGCTTAAATGGAGCTTCGTCGATCGCCGCAGCGGCAAGCCGATTTACCTCATCTGCAACGCCGACGAGTCCGAGCCGGGCACGTTCAAGGACCGGCAGATCATCCACAAAGATCCGCACCAGCTTATCGAGGGGATGATCATCTCCTGTTGGGCGAACGACGTGAAGCTCGCCTACATTTACATTCGTGGTGAGATGCCGCAGGGCGCAAAGCTGCTCAATCAGGCGCTGGCCGAAGCGCGGGCAAAGAATTTCCTCGGGAAGAACATCCTCGGCACGGGCTATGATCTGGAGATTTACGTGCATCGCGGCGCGGGTGCCTACATTTGTGGCGAGGAGACGGGTTTGATCGAGTCGCTCGAAGGCAAGCGCGCCTACCCGCGCATCAAGCCGCCGTATTTTCCGGCCGTGCTCGGGCTCTACATGTGCCCGACCATCGTGAACAACGTCGAGACGCTCTGCCACGTGAAGCACGTCGTGCTCCTGGGCGGCGCGGAATACGCGAAACTCGGCACGCCGAACAACACGGGTACGCGCATCGTGAGCCTGAGCGGCGACGTGAAGCGCCCCGGCTATTACGAAATTGAAGTCGGCAAGGCCACGCTCGGCGAGTTGATCAACGACCCGGCGTTCGGCGGCGGCTTGCGGGACGGTCGGAAACTCAAGGCGATCATTCCCGGCGGATCGTCGTCCAAGGTTTTGAAGGCCGGCGAGGTGTTCAAGTTGAACCGCAAAGGTCCGGACGGGCAGATGACGAAAGTCGAAGTGCCCTTGCTCGATCTGCCGTATGATTTCGATTCACTGCAGCAAGCCGGCACGATGTCCGGTTCCAGCGCGATCATCGTCATCGATGACAGCCGGGACATCGTCGAGTGCCTGGCGAAC
>CAYXDZ010000558.1:963-2543 GCA_964463815.1 uncultured Verrucomicrobiota bacterium
AGCCAATTTCACCGATTAACACCGCCTCCGCGCGGACGGGGACATCCTTCCATGAAGATGCGATGGCGGCAGCAACGGCTAAGTCTGCGGCGGGTTCGTCAATTTGAATGCCGCCCACCACGTTCACAAAGACATCCTGCTCGGCAAGTTTTAGCCCCACACGGCGAGTCAACACCGCGGTAATTAACAACCAATGCACGCCCTGCCGCGAAGGCTCGTTGTGGATGAGCAAGGCGCTGCACCGCATGACGCACGGCGAAGGCCGCAAGGAAGACGCTGATTACCTGTTGCATATCGCGCAGAACATTCAGGGCCGGACGATCTGCGCTTTTGGCGAAGCCTGCGCCTGGCCGGTCCTGAGCTTCGTGAAGAAGTTCAAGGAAGACTTTGAAAGCAAGGGCGCGGCGGACGAGGTGAAGCACCGGCAGAGCGGGGCCACTCAACAGAAAATCGCCGCGAGCCCGCAGGCAGCATGAATCGAAGCATGAACATACACCGCGGAGACGCGGAGGCGCGGAGTTTCGATGAACTCTCCGAGAAAGTTATCGGAGCGTGCATCGAGATACATCGCCACCTCGGGCCGGGGCTTCTGGAATCCGCGTATGAAGAATGTCTCTGCCATGAACTCTCGCTTGCCGGTGTCAAATTCGAGCGGCAGAAGACACTGCCAGTATCTTACAAGAGTGTGAAACTGGACTGCGATTATCGTTTGGATGTGGTGCTTGAGGGCAGCTTGATCGTCGAACTGAAAACCGTTGATCAGTTGCTCCCGATTCATGAAGCGCAGTTGCTGACCTACTTGAAGTTGTCGGGCATCTCGTTGGGTCTGCTCATCAATTTCAACGTGCCGACCTTGAAACAGGGCCTGAAGCGCATCGTGAACAGTTTTCCAGATTTCTCCGCGCCTCCGCGTCTCCGCGGTTAAAGACATGTCCACCACTGCCACAGTCGAAGCGAAGCCCGCCGTCGAAACGATCCGCGTCAAGATCGACGGCAAGGACTACGACGTGCCCAAGACGATGCCGGACTGGCAGGGCAAGCCGCAGCCCACGACGATGCTCCAGGCGTGCAAGCTGGCGGGCATCGAGATTCCGCATTACTGCTACCATCCGAAGCTGCCGGTCGCGGGCAACTGCCGCATGTGCCTGATCGAGTTTGGCACACCGATGATGGGTCCGGATCGCAAGCCGGTGCTCAACGAGGACGGTTCGCCGAAGATCGCGAAGTCCGTCCTGCCGTACGAACCACAGACGCCGCGTGGTGCCATTGGTTGCGCGACGCCGATTTCGCCCGGCATGGAGTTGTATCCCAATTCGCCCGCGACGAAGCAGATGCGCGAGGCGGTGCTCGAGTCGCTGCTGATCAACCATCCGCTCGACTGTCCGATCTGCGACCAGGCGGTTGAATTCAAGTTGCAGGAGTATTCCCTGGAACACGGCCAGGCGAAGAGCCGCTTTGTGGAGCAGAAGGTTCACAAGCCCAAAGCGGTCGATCTCGGACCGCGCATTGTCCTCGACGACGAGCGTTGCGTGCTCTGCACCCGCTGCATCCGGTTCACCAAGGACATCGCGGGCGACGAC
>CAYXDZ010000559.1:0-2538 GCA_964463815.1 uncultured Verrucomicrobiota bacterium
TCGCGCGCTTGATGCCGTCCACGAGCGATTCGCGACAGCCGTAGAGGTTGTCGAACTTCGACTTGGTGACGGAGTCGTTGACGTTGATGGCGGGGACGCGGAGCTTGCCCGCCTTGGCCATCTCATAGAGGCGATGCACGCCGGTCGTCGTTTCCTCGGAGACGCCCTTCCAGTCCTTGAGGTAATTGGTCCATTTGATCGGGTCTTCGGCGTGAACCTTCTTGAGCAGATCCTTGATGACGCTTTCCTCGTGCGAATCGCTCGCGCTGTTCACCCAGTCGGAACCTTCCTCGAGTTCGGCCCCCTTATGAATGAGCAACGTGGCGTCGCCACCGTCGTCCACGATCAACTGCGGGCCTTTGCCGTTGGGCCAGGTCAACGCCTTGATCGTGCAATCCCAGTATTCTTCGAGGGTTTCGCCCTTCCAGGCGAAGACCGGGATGCCGGCGGCGGCGATCGCGGCGGCGGCATGATCCTGCGTCGAGAAGATGTTGCACGAGCACCAGCGCACGTCGGCACCGAGATCGGCGAGGGTTTCGATGAGCACGGCCGTCTGGATGGTCATGTGCAGGCTGCCCATGATCCGGACGCCCTGGAGTGGTTTCGCCGAGGCGTATTTCCGGCGGGTGGCCATCAGGCCCGGCATCTCGTGCTCGGCGATCGAGATTTCTTTGCGGCCAAATTCGGCAAGGCCGATGTCCTTGACCTGGTAATCGGTGACGGGATTTTCAGTAAGCGTGCTCATCAGATGGGGTTCGAGTTTCTAGTTTCAGTTTCGAAGTGGGAATCAGCGGATCGCCTTTTGCAGAGCCGCCACCTTGTCGGTGCGCTCCCAGGTGATGTCGGGATCGGTCTTGCCGAAGTGACCGTAGTTGGTGGTCTTTGAGTAGATGGGGCGAAGCAGATTGAGCTGTTTGACGATGTCCGCCGGTTTGAAGCTGAAGACTTCGGCGACGGCCTTTTCAATCGCTTCATCGGTCAGGCCGCCCTGCGCGGTGCCGAACGTGTTCACACAAATACTGACGGGGTCGGGGTAGCCAATGGCATATGCGAACTGCACTTCGGCGCTCGTCGAGAGACCTGCCGCCACAATGTTCTTTGCCACGTAACGCCCCATGTAGGCCGCGCTGCGGTCCACCTTGCTGGGATCCTTGCCGGAGAACGCGCCGCCGCCGTGCCGGCCCATGCCGCCGTAGGTGTCCACGATGATCTTGCGCCCGGTCAAACCGCTGTCGCCTTCCGGACCGCCGACGACGAAACGTCCGGTGGGGTTGATCAGGAACTGGGTCTTCGCGGTGAACAGTCGCTTGGGCAGCGTCTTCTTGATGATCTCCTCGATGATAAACTCCTTGATCGTCGCGTGCTTCACATCATGCCCGTGCTGCGTCGAAACCACCACGTTGGTGATGGCGACCGGCTGGTCGTCCTGGTAGCGCACGGACACCTGCGTCTTGGCGTCGGGCCGCAGCCACGGCACCTTGCCGGACTTGCGGACCTTGGTGAGTTTCCGGCCGAGTTGATGCGCATACATGATCGGCGCGGGCATCAATTCCTCGGTCTCGGTCGTCGCGTAGCCGAACATCAATCCCTGGTCACCGGCCCCTTGCTCGGCCTTGGCCTTGCCCTCGGCGGCGCGGGCATCGACGCCCTGCGCGATGTCCTTGGACTGTGCCGTGAGGAAGTTGCTGATGAACACCTTGTCGGCGTGAAAAACGTCATCGTCGTTCGTGTAACCGATGCCGCGGATCGCGTCGCGGATAATCGAATTGATGTTGAGCAACGTCTCCAACGGCTTCGTCCGGCCGGTCCGCTTGTCCTGCAACTTGGGGATCGTGATCTCGCCGCCGACCACGACCTGGTTGCTCTTGACGAAAGTTTCGCACGCCACGCGGCTGGTCTTGTCGTGGCTCAGGCACGCGTCCAAGATGGCGTCGGAAATCGTGTCGCAGACTTTGTCGGGGTGGCCTTCGCCGACGGACTCGGACGAGAAGATGAAGTTTTTGCTCATGTTTAAGTGTTGAAGAAACGTCATATTGACGTATCCGGATGCGAAGATATAAAAGATTTGAAGCGCGTCAACCGGGAATTCCCGAAATTCTCGCACCCGCCCGAGCATGAAACCAATTTCCACCCTCAAAACCCTCCGCGCCGTCGCCGATCCCACCCGGTTGCGCATCATGGCGCTGCTTCGCGAGGACGAGCTCTCGGTGAATGAGATCCAGCAGATCACCCGCATGGGGCAGTCGCGCATCTCGACGCACCTGCGTCAGCTTGAGGAAACGGGATTGCTGGAGCATCGCCGCGAGGGCAAGCGGACCTTCTACCGGTGGCACTCCGGACTGGTGGATGAGCAGCGGAAATTCATCGAACAAATCAGCGCCGGGGCGGAGGAGCTCGCCGATTGCGCCGCCGACCGCATCAACCTCCGGCGGGTCATCGATCAGCGAAAGAATCAGGCGCAAGTGTATTTCAACCAGGTCGCGGGGCGGTTCGACCGCAGCTATGGGCCGGGAAGAAGCTGGCAGGCGTTCGGCCATT
>CAYXDZ010000560.1:0-2536 GCA_964463815.1 uncultured Verrucomicrobiota bacterium
TCGTTTTCCCCAAGTTCATTTGGATGGGCTACACGCCTGCGATTCGTCTGTCAAACAGAGCTTTGCGTGGCTGGTGAAGCGGCCTGGGGTGGCGAGGGTGCCACAGGAATCTCGCTGATGCTCGATTTGATATTACGGCGGCGCGGCAGCGCCGCCCCACCCACTGTCGGTAGGGCGGACCTGCCGGTCCGCCGTGACTCCGCCGCCGACCAGCGCAGCGAAGTCGGCGGCAGGGAGGCCCGCCGGGCAGTGGTGGAAGCGGTCTCGCGAATCCCAAAACCGCTCCTGCCTCACGCGAAGGTCGCCAGGCACGCAAAGGGATCGGGAAGAATTCGCCCGTTCACGCCTGCTATTCACGTCATCTGGCCGGTGCAGGCGGCTAGAGGTCGAGCGTCTTGATCTTTTTGTGGCCGGGGTAGCGGAGGATTTCCACCTGGCGCTTGACGTGCGCGGGCGGCTCGGGCGTGAACCGGCTGACGGTCAGGGTGACGATGAAGTTGAGCACCATGCCCACGGTGCCGATGCCCTCGGGGCTGATGCCGAAGAGCCATTCGTCCGCGCCCGCCGTCGGTTTCACGAACTTGAAATAGATGATGTAAATCAGCGTAAAGGTGATGCCCGTGATCATGCCGGAGATCGCTCCTTCCTTTGTCGTTCGCTTGCTGAAGATGCCGAGAATGATCACCGGGAAGAAGCTGCTGGCTGCCAGACCGAAGGCGAACGCCACGACTTGCGCGACGAAGCCCGGCGGGTAAATCCCGAACAACCCGGCGATGATCACCGCGCCGCCGGCCGCGATGCGCGCATACTTCAATTCCTGCTGCTCGCTCATGTCCGGCTTGAGAATGTTCTTCATCAAGTCGTGCGAGATGGACGAGGAAATCACGAGCAGCAGTCCGGCGGCGGTGGACAACGCGGCGGCGAGCCCACCGGCGGCCACGAGCGCCACCACCCAGGCCGGGAGGTTCGCAATCTCGGGGTTCGCCAGCACCATGATGTCGTTATCGACATACAGTTCATTGGGACTGTCCGTTGGGGTGTTCACCAGCAGGGGTTGACCGTGGGCACCCGCGATCAGTGAGCCATCGGCGTTCTTCTGGAAGACTGGTTTGTCGCTGAACGCCGTGCCGGCTCCGTACTGGATCAAACCGTCACCGTTCTTGTCCACCCAGGCGATCAAGGCGGTCTTCTGCCAGTTGAGGAACCACGCGGGGGCGTCGGCGTAGGGCTGGTTGTGCAGCGTCTGAATCATGTTCACCCGGGCAAACGTGGCGATGGCGGGTGCGGTGGTGTAGAGCAGGCCGATGAACAAGAGCGCCCAAAACGCGCTCCAGCGCGCGGCGGCCACGGTCTTCACCGTGTAAAACCGGATGATCACGTGCGGCAAACCGGCGGTGCCGACCATCAAGGCCATCGTGATCGCGAAGACGTCGATCATGCTCTTCTTGCCGCCGCCGAAGGTGGCCGTGTATTCCGGCAGGCCGAGGTCGGTGTGGATCTTGTCGATGGCATCCAGCAGGTAGAGCCCGGCATTTTCGCCGTCGATGATCTTCGCGCCGAAGCCCAGTTGCGGAATCGGGTTGCCGGTCATTTGCAGCGAGATGGCGATGGCCGGCACAAGATAGGCGATGATGAGGACGACGTATTGCGCCACCTGCGTCCAGGTGATGCCCTTCATTCCGCCGAGGGTGGCGTAGGTGAACACGAGCACCATGCCAATGACCACGCCGGTGTTGATCGGTACTTCCAGAAAGCGCGAGAAGACCACCCCGACACCGCGCATCTGGCCGGCCACGTAGGTGAAGGAGACGAAGATTGCGCAGAGAATTGCCACCAACCGGGCCGCCTGGGAGTAGTACCGGTCACCGACGAAATCCGGCACGGTGAACTTGCCGAACTTTCTCAGATACGGTGCCAGCAGGAGCGCCAGCAGCACATAGCCGCCGGTCCAGCCGATCAGATACATGGTGCCCGTGTAGCCCATGAACGAGATCATGCCGGCCATCGAGATGAACGACGCCGCGCTCATCCAGTCCGCGCCGGTGGCCATGCCGTTGAAGATGGCGGGCACGCCGTGGCCGGCGACGTAAAAGCCCTTGGTGCTCGACACCCGCGTGTAAACCGCGATGCCGATGTAGATCGCGAAGGTGATCCCGACGATGACGAAGGTCCAGCTACGGATGTCCATTATTCCTGCTCCTCCTCCACGTCATACTTGCGGTCGAGCTTTTTCATGATCAGCACATACGTAATGATCAGCACGATGAAGACATAGATGGTGCCCTGTTGCGCAATCCAGAAGCCCAGGGGGAACCCGCCCAGCTTGAACTGGTTCAACCAGTCCACAAGGAAGATGCTCAGCACACAGGAAAAGAGAAACCACACGACGAGCAGTCCGCCGAGCACGAGCAGGTTGGCGTGCCAGTATCGGTGGTGGGATTGTTTGGGTGAGGCCATGAATTGGATGCGTTTGCGGCTGGTACGCGGTTGATTTAGCAGAGGCTTGCGCCGGGAGCAACAGCGGAACGGGATCCGG
>CAYXDZ010000561.1:0-2535 GCA_964463815.1 uncultured Verrucomicrobiota bacterium
ACCCGGCCTGCTCGATCACCGTGGCAGTGCCGCTGGTGGAGACGAGGTTGAAGCCGAGCGCCGCAAACTGCTGCGCAATCTCGACGACCTTGGGCTTGTCGCGATCGCTCACACTGATAAACACCGTGCCGCTCAACGGCAGCGGCGAGTTCGCGGCCATCTGCGACTTGGCGTAGGCGATGCCGAGGTTCTCGTCGATGCCCATGACCTCGCCGGTCGAGCGCATCTCGGGCGAGAGCAGGATGTCCTGGCCATGAAACTTGTTGAACGGAAACACCGACTCTTTCACCGCCCAGTACTTCGGCCAGCATTCCTCCGTGAAGCCGAGTTCCTTGAGTGTCTTGCCGGCCATGACCTTCGCGGCGAGCTTGGCCAGCGGCACCCCGATGGCCTTGCTGACGAACGGCACGGTGCGCGAGGCGCGGGGATTCACCTCAAGCACATAGACGATCTCGTCCTTCACCGCGTATTGCACGTTCATCAGGCCGGTGACGCGGAGTTCGCGCGCCATGGCGTGCGTATATTCACGAATTGTGGCGATGACCTTCTCCGAAAGCGTGTGCGGCGGGAGCACCATGGCGGCATCACCCGAATGCACGCCGGCAAACTCGATGTGCTCCAGCAGGCCGCCGATGACGATCGTCGCCTGCATCGGATCGTCGAAGTGGCCGACATCCGCGATGCAATCCACATCCACCTCGGTGGCGTCTTCCAGAAACTTGTCCACCAACACCGGCCGCTCGGGCGAGGCCTCCACGGCGAAGCGCATGTAGTGCTGCAGTTCGCTGTCGCTGTAAACGATCTGCATCGCGCGCCCGCCGAGCACAAAGCTCGGCCGCACCAGCACGGGATAGCCCAGACGCTTCGAGGCTTCGAGGGCTTCCGTTTCGTTCGTCGCGAGACCGTTCGGCGGCTGGGGAATGTCCAGCTTGTTCAGCATAGCGGCGAAGAGCTTGCGATCTTCCGCGGTTTCGATGCTCTGCGGCGTGGTGCCGATGATGTTGACGCCGTTCTTCTGCAAACCGAGCGCGAGATTGAGCGGGGTCTGACCGCCAAACTGGGCGATGGCCCCCCAGCACTGCTCGCGTTCGTAGATGTGCAACACATCCTCCAACGTGAGCGGCTCGAAGAAGAGCTTGTCGCTGGTGTCGTAGTCGGTCGAAACCGTCTCCGGATTGGAGTTCACCATCAACGTCTCGAAGCCTTCCTCCTTCAAGGCAAACGCCGCGTGGACACAGCAATAATCAAACTCGATGCCCTGGCCGATGCGGTTCGGCCCGCCGCCCAGGATCATGACCTTGCGTTTGGTCGAGGGCGTGACCTCGTCGTCACCGCGATCGTAGGTCGAATAGTAATAAGGCGTGTAGGCTTCGAACTCGGCCGCGCAGGTATCGACCAACCGGTAACTGGGCACGAGGCCGATTTTCTTGCGCTCGGCGCGGACCTCATCCTCGGTGCGGCCGGTGAGATGCGCGATCTGGCGGTCCGAGAATCCGAGCGATTTGGCTTGGGCGAACTGTTCAGGCGTCATGTCAGGTTGTAAAAAGGGGCGGCTCATGGCCGCCCCGTGGTCACGAAATAAAAATCATCTCAGGCCCGCGGCGGCAACTGCTTCTCGACCATGTTTTTGTCGAGCACCACGTACTTCGGCAGGCCGTCTTCGTGCGGCACCGGGTTTTCACCCTGAATCAACGGCCGGGCGTATTGCACAAATTTTTCGTTCGGCATAAAGCCATCGTCACTGATCCAGTCCCGCGGGACCAGGTGCTCGACGTTAGCAATGTCACCGAGCGGTTGCAAACCGGTGTCAAACCGGTACGGCTCACGCGCGGTGCGCACGAGCTTGACCATGAACCCGCTCTTGCCATCGACGGCCGCCCGCACGGCGGCTTCACCGCAGGCGTAGGCTTCATCCGCGTCAAGCTTGCTGCCGTAGTGGGCGGCAGAACGCTGGGCGTAACCGAGCTTCACCGTACGGGTCTTGAGGTCGAGCTTGCCCTGAATGAGTTCCTTCAACGCCTCGGCCGCACCGGACAACACCGCATGACCGAACGCATCGGTGCGGGTCTTGTCGGCTCCGAGTTCTTCGCCCTGCTGGTTCTTCACGCCTTCACCCACGACGACGACGCAATAACCCAACTGCGCCACCGTGGCTTTGACCTTGTCCAGGAACGCCGCCTCATCCAACGGAATTTCCGGCAGCAGAATGATGTGCGGCGCGTCGTTCTCCGAGCGCTTCGCCAGCACGGTGCCGGCGGCGATCCAGCCAGCGGCGCGGCCCATGACCTCGATGAGGCAGCAGGAGCCGTCATCGGTGGCCATGCTGCCCACGTCGAAGGCGACTTCCATGACCGTCGCGGCGTTGTATTTGATCACGGAACCGTAGCCGGGGCAGTGGTCGGTGTGCGGCAGGTCGTTGTCGATCGTCTTCGGCACGCCGATCACGCGCATGTCCCAACCACGGGCCTGCGCCTGCTCATGGACCTTGTGCGCGGTGTCCTGGGAGTCGTTGCCGCCCGCATAGAAGAAATAGCG
>CAYXDZ010000562.1:0-2533 GCA_964463815.1 uncultured Verrucomicrobiota bacterium
CAACCAGCAAGGGGAATCTTTGTGGAACTAGCCTCACCCGGGTTTAACCACACCCCTGGCTCACCCGCTCCAAAAATTTCGCTAACACCCCGGTCGCTGATCCGGTAGGGTCGAGCGCTCGTTACGACGACTTGATTCCGCCATGACTCCGAAATTGTTTTCCGAACTGGGCCTCTCGCCCGAAATCCTGAAGGCCATCGACAAACTGGGCTTCGAACAGGCTTCGCCCATCCAGGCCGATGCCATTCCCGTGCTCCTGTCCGGCAAGGACGTGGTCGGCCAGTCGCAGACCGGCTCCGGCAAGACGGCCGCCTTTGCCATTCCGGCGATTGAAAAGACCGATCCGCAACTCAAGGCGGTGCAGGTGCTGGTGTTGTGCCCGACACGCGAACTGGCCGTGCAGGTGTCCGAGGAAGTCCACAAGCTGGCGCTCTTCAAGCGCGGCATCATGTCGCTGCCGATCTATGGCGGGCAATCGTACGAGCGGCAGTTTTACGGGCTCAAGCAGGGCGCGCAGATCGTCATCGGCACGCCGGGCCGGGTCATGGATCATTTGGAGCGCGGCACGCTGCGGCTCGACAAGTTGAAGATGATCATCCTCGACGAGGCGGACGTGATGCTCGACATGGGTTTCCGCGAGGACATCGAGAAAATCCTGAGTGGCATGCCCGCCGAGCGGCAGACGGTCTTCTTCTCGGCGACAATGCCGCGACCGATCAAGCTGCTCATCGAGAAGTTCGCGCGCGAACCGCAGAGCGTGAAGATCGAGCAGAAGACGCTCACGGTGCCGACGGTCGAGCAGTTTTATTTCGAGGTGGACCGGCGGTTTAAAGTCGAGCTGCTCACGCGGTTGATCGATTTGCACGATCTCAAGCTGGGCATCGTGTTCTGCAACACCAAGCGCATGGTGGATGAACTCGTGGAGCACCTCGAAGCCCAGGGCTATCAGGCTGACCGCCTGCACGGGGACATGACGCAGGCGCAACGCGACCGCGTCATGAACCGCTTTCGCAAGTCGGGGCTGGAATTTCTCGTCGCGACGGACGTGGCCGCGCGGGGTATTGACGTGGATGATGTCGAGGTCGTTTTCAACTACGACCTGCCGTACGACGCGGAGGATTATGTTCACCGCATCGGCCGGACCGGTCGCGCGGGTCGCAGCGGGCGGGCGATTTCCTTCGTGTCGGGTCGCGAGGTCTTTCAGATCCGCAACATCGAGCGCTACACAAACATGCGCCTGCAACGCGGCAAGGTGCCGACCGTCGCGGAGGTGGACGAGGCGCGCAGCAATCTCTTTTTGAACAAGCTACGGGCGACGCTGCAAAGCGGCCAGTACAAGCGGCAGGATCACTTGATCGAACGGTTGCTCGAGGAAGGTTTCAACTCCACGGACATCGCGTCCGCCCTCTTGCATCATTTGCAGGACGGGGTGGATGCTGCGGAGAGTGCCGCTCCTGCTTCCAAAAAGTCCATGCATCCCCCGGCCGCTGCTGAAGGAGCCACAGAAAGCCCCGCGGCTCAGGCCGCGCCGAGTCACGCTGCTGCTGAACCACCCGTTGCCCGGCCGGCTCCCCGACCCGCCGAGCGCCCGCTCCGTCGGGAGCCGGAGTTTGCGCCGCCGCGTGCGCCGCGGCGTGATGATCGGGGTCCGGATCGTGGTTACCCGCGTGAAGAGCGGCGGCCCGCCCGTGACGAAGGCTTCCGCCAAGGGGAGCGTTTTGACCGGGGTTACCCACGCGATGATCGTGGCCCGCGCGCCGGCGAGCGGTTTGATCGCGCCCCGCGTTATGACGAACGCCGGGATGACCGGCGCCCGCCCGCCCGGGAGTTCGCGCCGCGCGTTGAGCGTCCAGTTCGCGTGGTGAAACCCTCGCCGACGGTGCCAGTCACCGCACCGGTTCCCCGCGACTTTGAGCCGATGCCGCCCCTGGCGAAGGCTGCTTCAGCCACGCCACCGCCCGCGCCTTCTGGCGAGAGCAAGCCGGCGTCACCGGCTGAAAAGAAGCCGAAGGGCGGCAAACCCGAAGCCCACACGCGCCTGCATGTGAACGTCGGCGCGACGGCCGGCCTGGGCGCGGCGGATGTCGTGAATGCCATCATGGGTGAGACCGGCTTGCCGGCCAAAGTCATCAGCACGGTCGATCTGCGGGAGAAGCACCTGTTTGTGGATGTCGCCGCCGAGCACGCCCCGGCGATCGTGGCGAAGCTGAATCGCGCCGGCATCGCGGGCCGCAAGGTAAAGGTCAAGGAGGCCTGAGCCGGAGAGGGGTGATGAATCGCCAGCGAACCAGGTTCGAAAATCCCGCGGATACGCTCCGAACCTCAAATTCATCCCCGCCCTCGTCCTTGGTAGTAAGCTCCACTCAAAGCCGGGGCACGAGGCTCGTTTTTGGAGCAGCCTTCAAGCGACAGCCGCTGCGCCGGCTGGGGGTATTGCTTGTCTGGTGTGCGACTTCACTTGCGTCATTCGCCGATTCACGCGGAGCGGTCGCCACCGTTCATCCCCTGGCCACGCAGGCCGCGATGCGCGCCT
>CAYXDZ010000563.1:0-2519 GCA_964463815.1 uncultured Verrucomicrobiota bacterium
CGGCGCTGGTCGCCGGCCGTGGTCGCCCACCACTGCTTGTCCATGAACGTCCAACCCTGGAACTCGACGACGCCCCGCTTGTGGTCCGGAGGTTCGATCCCGTACATCGGGCTCAAACCATCTTTGCTGGTCTGGTCCACCACCCAACCGGTGGGCGGAGTGGGCGTCCAAACCGCCTCACCCGCCACTTCAGAATACGCGGGGGCAGTGTCTGAATAGGGCGGCTGCGTATAGTCCACATTCGGCCCGAGTGCCAGCCCTTCAAAATCCTCAAAGAAGATCGGCACCCGGAAATCGTTGGAGAGGGTCTTTGCACCGGCCTTGCTATCGGTGTAGCTCACTGCCAGCGTGTAGTCAGTCAACGGCTGCAACGCCGGGGCACCGGTCACGGTCACCACAATGTTACCGTCGCCGTCGGTGGAGGTGCTCACGGTCAAGGCCGCTCCGTTCAAGGTCATGGAGAAGTTGCTCAGCTCGCTGCTCCCGGGATTGATCACCACTCCCAAGGGGGTGGTGAGGGGGGCGAGCGCCTCGGAAGGCACCCAGCGCTCGGCAAACGAGGGTACGTCCGGAATCGCCGCGGGAATACCTGCGGCGGACGGACCCGCCAGCGCCTGCATCTGGCCCTTGGTCAGGACCACATCCCGGAACTGGACGCTGTTGACGTATCCCAGCGCGGTCGCCCCGCCCAAGTCGCGGAACAATTCGGCATGAGGTGTGAAGGAGGTGCTGGGATTGAGGGCCAGACGGCCATCCACACCACCGGCGGCAAACGAGCCCTGCTCGACGCCGTTGATGTAAAGACGCACCTGGTTGTTCTGACCGTCCACGACAATGCCCAACCGGTACCAGGTGCCCGCCGCGAGGCTGCCCAGGGCGGTGATGGGGCCGGAGAATTCGCCGGCGGGGTTAATGAAGAACTCGACCCCCTGGCCAACGCTGAATCCTTCCAAGTCGGTTTCCAACAAGGGGCGCTTCACCGCCGCGCTCTCGGCCGGGTAAAGGACATCCATCACGAGCGTGTAATTGTTCACGAAGGTGCCCCCGCCATTCGCGGCAACCCCGACCGGCATGCGGTACCCACCATTGTTCGCGGCCGCGTCAATCTTCATCACATTGGCCGGCTGGCCAGCAATGTCCGCGATGCCAAAAGAGGTGGTGGTGCCAAACGAGGTCGTGGTGGTGCCGCCGGCGTATTGGAGCGCCTGGCCGAAGCCGTCGGCAGCCAGATCGCCATTGGTGAAGTTCCATTGTCCGGCGGGTTGTGCATGGAGCGCTCCCGCCAGGGAGAGGGCCGTCGCCCATACGGCCAGAATTTTTCGGGGGCGGTTGGTGGTTTTGTTCATAGGGGGTTGGGGATGGTGTTGAATCAGATTATTTCGTGGCAATGGGGGAAAACCCCACCAAGGGAGCCGCCGGTTGCTATTTGTTCGCCGAACGGTAACGCATGAGGCGTTGCAAATCCTGGTCGCCGGCCTCGGCCGCCTTGGCGGTTTCCTGCTGGGCCGTGAGCAGGGAGCGCGTGGCCAGTTCCCGCTGCGGGCCGGTGAGCTCGGGGCGGGCGGTGAGTTGCTGGAGGATCATCAACGCCCGGCCGTAATCACCCGAGTTGAGGGCCGCCGCCGCCTGCTGGGCCTCGGCTTTGGCCTCGGCCGCCGCGTTCGCGAACGCCTGCTCCAGCGTCGTGGGGGCCTCGGTCAGCGACAGGGCTTCGGGGATTTGAGATTCATTGCTGCCCCCGCAACCGGCGGTGAAAAACGCGGCGATGGCAATTGAACAAACGGCGGAGAGTCGGAGGGCATTCATGGGATTCGGTAATCGGGTCAACGACTAGAATTTCGGCATTTCCACGGGCACTTCGCCGGTGTACCAGCGATAGTCCACCCCGGGGTTCTTGCGGATCGAGGTGACGGTCCCGGTCACCCAGAGAATGTTGCCCGAGTTGTTATGCCGCCACCATTCCCGCTCCATGGGTTGCTCGGGATAGAGCGACGCGAGACCATACTTCCATTGGGTCAGGATCTCGGTCTGGCCGGGAAACAATCCAATGGAATCACCGGGCCCCTCCATCCTGGACTCGGCCGCATCCTGCGCAAAAATCGTGGTGGCCGGACTGGTGATGTCAGAAAGCTTGCGCGGCCCCCGGCCGCCATCCGGCGGCGTCACCACGAACCGGTTCAGCCCATAGCTCGAGGAGAGCCAGAAGTCAGCCGGGAAGCGCAGGCCGTCCTCGCGCCACTCATCGACAATGCGCGCGCTCGGGCAGCGGAAGATCTTGCGGGCACCCTGATGCCCGCCCAGCATTTCGACATAGCCGATCCCCCAGTAGGCCAGGGGATGGTCGGCGGGGAGCCACGCCTCAGAACGCGGATTGGCGGTCCACATGCCATGGTTGGGTGCGCTGCCATTGACGTTGTGGAAGGTGTTGTTGTTGTCCTCCGCATACAACAGCACGGCCACGCCAATCTGGCGCCGATTGTTCACCGACTGGATTTTTCTTCCCTGCTCCTTGGCCTTGC
>CAYXDZ010000564.1:0-2517 GCA_964463815.1 uncultured Verrucomicrobiota bacterium
TGATCCGCAGACGACGAGGTGATGAGTCGTTGATGAGTCCCGTGTAGGCACGGATCGCACTTTGGCCTAAAGCTCTTAATTGGCTGTTTTTGAGTTTGTTGCGCACTTTTGCAAACCATGTGTCGGGTGGTAATGATTTACAGAAGGGCTTGCATTTTTGTCCACGCCTCAAACCGTTATGGGTCAATATTTTACACTCGAAAATCGGTTGTGTGTCGCAGCGAAACATACCCAGCCTCCTTATCTGGAACTTGCCCAACCATAAATAACCAACAGGGCCAAACATTAATTTCCCCAAAGATAGCTTGCACCAGAAACCGTTCGGCTTAACTCTCTCCGCCGCTCCGGGGTCTTGGTTGGCCGGCCCGCCCATTCATTGGTTCGGTTTAACAAAATCGCAACCTTTTGATTTGCAGCCAGTTAATCGAGATTACTGGAACCTTTTCGTGGTTGTAATCGGTGGTTGGCACCGGTCGCGTCAAGGCCGCAGTTCAATCCCGATTGAGTTTGAAGATGCCAGAGCAGCCTGAAAATCGAGTAGCCAGCCGCGTGGATCGCGCAAATGATGCGTTGCGCAATGCGGCCCGTCGATGTCGGCGGCGGTTGGCTGGCTGTGTATTTTGGAAGGAATTGACATGATTGAAATCCGAATTCGCAAAGGTGAAGACATCCAGCGCGGCCTGCGCCGGTTGAAGAAAGTGTTGGGGCGCGAGAAGCTCTTCGATGAGCTGCGCAAGCGCCGCCACTATCAGAAGCCGAGCAAAGTGCGCCGCGAGAAGTCCAAGGTGGCCGCCTTCAATGCCATGCTCCGTCAGCGTTACGCTGATATTTGAGCCGGCCGGCCGTTCAGTTTCCCGCCCCGGCTCCGCCCGTCGGGAGGCCGGTGGATTTGGCGGGCATGATCAGAACCTTGTCCACCCGGTGCCGATCCATGTCGATCACCTCCCACAGGTGGCCTTGAGCGGTGAATGTTTCACCTTCCTTCGGGATATGTCCAAGTTGCTGGATGACGTAACCCGCCAGCGTTTGGAATTCGGCGTTCGCATCAAAACTCACCCCGGGAATTGCGGAAGATACATCGGCGGTGCTCATCAGTCCGTCAGCCAGCCAACTGCCGTCCTCGCGCAGCTTGGCTGAGGGTTTGGCCCGCTCCTCGGCGGTGGCCACTTCACCCACCAGGGCTTCCATCACGTCGTTCAAGGTTACCAAGCCCGCAATCCCGCCAAACTCGTCGGTGGCCAGCGCGATGTGTTTGCGGGCTTTCCGAAAGGCCTCGAGGAGCTGGAGGGCGTTGAGACTTTCCGGAACCACCAGGGCGGGCACCATCAAATCCTTCAGGCTGCTGCCGGCACCGGCCGCGAGGTTCGCATAAATGGCCTTTATCGAGACGATGCCGACCACATGGTCCCGGTCACCCGAGTAAACGGGAAAGTAGGAATGCCCGCTAACGACAATCTTGTGCCAGACTTGATCGTGAGTGTCGTGGACATTGATGAAGATCACCTTCGCGCGGGGAGTCATCAGGTCGCGCACCCGCAGTTGATCCAGTTCGAGGACGCTGCTGACGATTTCACCCTCAACCCGGTGAAAGGCGCCAGCCCGCATCCCCTCCTGCATCAACACCCGGACTTCCTCCTCGGAAATGGCCGGCTCCTTTTGTGGACGCACGCCGAACACGCGAAGCACCGTATCCGTTGAAATACTAAGGAAAGCAACCACCGGACTGCACGCTCGCGACAAGCCCTGCATGAATCGTGCGACCGTCATGGCGATTCCCTCGGGATGTCCCAGGCCGATCCGCTTCGGCACAAGTTCGCCGACCACCAACGAAAGGTAGGTGATCATGACCACCACCAGCCCAAACGCCACCTGTCGCGCGTAAGGGGCCAGCCAGTCCACGCCCGCGATGACCGGCTCCAGCTTGGCGGCAATGGTCGCCCCGCCATACGCACCGGCGAGGATGCCCACCAACGTGATGCCAATCTGCACCGTGGCGAGGAAGCGATTCGGTGACTCGGCCAGATCCAACGCCGCCTTCGCCCGGCCGTCGCCCGCCTCCGCCAGTCGGCGCAGATGCCCGCGCCGGACGGAGACCACGGCGATCTCGGTCATGGCAAACACGCCGTTTGCCAGCAGCAACAGCAGGAGGATGAAAACTTCCACGACAATTCCGCTCATGCGGCGAGTTTATCGTCGGGCCACAGCCAAACACCAGCCGACTGTTGCGGCGATCGCCGGGTCAGGATCGCCCGGGCAGCCGCCCCGTGCGCTCCAGTTCCAGCAACAAGCGTTTTCGCCAGAGACCGCCGCCGTAGCCGGTGAGCGAGGCGTCCTTGCCGATCACCCGATGGCACGGGATCAGGATGGCGACGCGGTTCTGGCCGTTCGCGAGCGCCACGGCGCGCTGAGCGGTCGGGCGACCCACTCGACGCGCCAACTCGTCGTAGGCGATGGTCTGGCCAAAAGGAATCGCGCGCAACTGCGCCCACACCTGTTCTTGAAATTCAGTGCCCTTCG
>CAYXDZ010000565.1:0-2514 GCA_964463815.1 uncultured Verrucomicrobiota bacterium
CGAGGTGTTCGGCGACCACGCTGGGGCCGGGTTCGTCGGTGTTCATGGTGGCGGCAAGGTGTTCGCGTTGGCGACGGCGTTGCTCGGAGCGGACGGCCCGCAAAGCGAGATGCCGGGCCGTGTGATACAACCAGCCGGCGGGCACGTCGTCGGGGCGGAGTTCGCCGGCCTTTTGCGCCAGCGTTGCGAAGGTGGTTTGCGCGACCTCCTCGGCGAGCCCGCGTTCGCCGGTGACCCGTTCGGCGACGGAATACACCAGCCGGAGGTGGCGTTCGACGAGCCGGCGAAAGGCGTCCTCTCTGCCGTGCGTGGCGAACTGGCGGAGCAGTTCATTGTCGGTGGCGTCCATTCTTACCCTCAAGTCCCCGCAGCTTGCCCGAACCGAACAGGAAAATGAAGTCCCGGTTGACCTTCAACGGCCGGCTGGGAAAGCCGGCTCTGCCGGGAGCGGCCCCGCCTGAGCGCGATTTCCGATCACTCGGGTTCGGTTTGCCGCTGTTCAACCGCCGTTGGTCCGCGTACGCTGTGCCGCGTCAATGATCACCTTTCTCAAAGGCACGCTAGTCGAGGCGCTGCCCACGCAAATCACCGTCGAGGTCGGCGGCGTCGGCTATGATGTGCTGATTCCGCTGTCGTCGTTTGACCGGCTGCCCGCGCCCGGCAACGAGGTGCGCGTGCTCACGCACCTGGCCATTCGCGAGGATGCGCATGTGCTTTACGGTTTCATGACCGCCGCCGAACGCGAGTTGTTCCGGTTGCTCATCAACACGGTTTCCGGCATCGGCCCGAAGATCGCCCTGAACGTCCTGAGCGGGATGAACGTGACGGCCTTGCGCGGCGCGGTGGCGGCCGGCGATGTGAAGGCGCTCTCGCAAATCAGCGGGGTCGGCAAAAAGACGGCCGAGCGGATCGTGGTCGAGTTGCGCGACAAGATCGGCGCGGCGGGGGCCTGGGAGGCAAGCAGCGAGCAACGCGGATTGTCCGCCGACGACCAGAAGTTGAACGACGCCGTGCTGGCGTTGCTGGCGCTCGGCTTCAAGCAGAACGAGGCCCACGACGGAGTCCGCGCCGCGCAGGCCATGCTGGGCAGCTCGGCGACCGTCGAACAACTCGTGCGCGCCTGCCTGAAGAAGGGAGCCTAGTGGACACCGCCGCCGGTCCAGTCAACGTCCGCATCCGGGACATCCAACCCGTCGAGCTCAGCCCCGGCCGCCGCCTGCTCGCGGGCTTGATCTACCTCGTGATTCGCTTGATCAGTCTCACGCTCCGCTGGCGGCTGCATGATCCGACGGACGTCATCGGGCGCACGGTCAATCGCCCGGTGATCTTCTGCGCCTGGCACAATCGACTCGCCCTCGCCCTGCCAGCGTGGCGGCGCTTCGTGCAAGTGCGCCAGCCGACACGCCGCATTGCGGCCATCGCCAGCGCCAGTCGCGACGGCACCCTGGTGGCGGAGATTTTGCGCAAATTTGGCGCGCAACCCGTGCGGGGATCGAGCAGTCGGCGCGGGTTGCACGCTCTGCTGGAACTCGTGGAATGGGCGAAACAAAATTACGATCTCGCCATCACACCGGACGGTCCGCGCGGCCCGCTTTACTCGGTTCAACCCGGCGTTGCCTCCCTCGCGCAGATGACCTGCCTGCCGATCCTGCCGTTGAGCTACTCGCTGGCACGCAAGATCACGTTGAAGTCCTGGGATCGCTTTCAAATTCCCCTGCCCTTCAGCCGCTGCGATTTGCACCTGGGCGACCTCATCGAAGTGCCGCGGAGCTACCGCGACCGGGAGCGCGCCGAAGTGCAGGAGCGGATTCGGCAGAGCCTGATGGCGTTGACCAAAGACTGAAATCACGCGGGCGGAACCGCTGGCCACCGTGGCCCGCCGCTCAAATCTCAAGCTGGCTCACCGCGCGAACGCCGGGGATGTGCTGGAAGTGCTTGTCATACGTCAGCACCACGGCCCCGATGCGCTTGGCACAGGCAGCAATCACCAGGTCGGGCAAGGGAAGAATCATCCCGGACCGGTCCAGTTGCCAGGCAAGGTCCTCTACGTCATCCCAGATACGATTGTCCGTTGGCACGTTCAGCATGACGTTCCATGCCGCTTGAAACTTCTTCAACCGTTCAATCGGTCGCAGCGCCCGCCCAACTTCCACGCGGACCACACCGCAAATGGCCACATCACGCATCGCCGACGTCAGGGCGAGGGACCGTAGAGGATCCCGTCCTTCGCGCATCAGCCGGATGTAATAGCTGCTATCGGCGAGCACGGGGCTTGCGGCCATAATGAACCGGGGTTTCCTTCAAACGCATCGCTTCCAGATCGTAGGCGGGATCAATGGTTTCCTTCAGTTCGTCCGGACTGAGACCCAGTCCCTCCCTCGTCAGGCGGATCAACTCCGCCTTGCGATCCATCTCACGCAGCGCGAGATCAACCGCGTGGGTCTTGCTGGCGGCACCGGTGGCGGCCATTACTCTTTCGAGCAAGGCATCGTCAATGTGCATCGTCATCTTCAT
>CAYXDZ010000566.1:0-2492 GCA_964463815.1 uncultured Verrucomicrobiota bacterium
TCCACTGGGGACGCGGTGGCCCGGCCGTCGGGGTGATGAACGACATCGAAATTGCCGAGGGCGAAACGGTTGAGCAGGTGGTGTCGGTGCTGGGGAATTACGTACTCCGCGGACGCAGCCGGGGCGGAGCCGTGGTGGTGCTCGGCGGGGGTGAGATCCTGGGGCCGGTCGAGCGGGACAGCGTGACGGTGCTGGGCGAACTCAAGACCGAGGCACCCATCAACGGCGACCTGCGCATAGTGCTCGGCAAGGCCTACATCAACTCGCACGTGCGCGGTGACCTCGTGGCCGTGCTGTCGGAAGTCGAGTTCGGGCCGAACGCGGTCGTCGATGGCGAACGGAAATTCATCGGCCCGCAGCCCACTTCCCATCCCGACGCGGTCTTCAACGGCCCGCTCATGCCCTTTCATCTGCCGGGGCCGCGCTGGCTGGCGGACTATTTGCGGCACGGCCTGATCTTTGGTCGGATCATGGTGCCCAGCATCGCGTGGTGCTGGTACATTCTGGGCTTCTTTTTCGCCTTCCGGCTGATCGTGGCGCTGCTCTTCCCCAAGGTGATCGAAACGGGGGCCGCCGTCCTGCGGGAGCGCGCGTTGCGCAGCTTCATCGTCGGCCTGATCGCTTACATTCTCTACCTGCCGGCGCTGGCGTTGCTGGCCGCCACCGGCGTCGGCGTCATCGCCATTCCGTTTATCACGGTGGCTTTGATGATCGCGGTCATCCTCGGCAAGATCGTTGTCCTGCGCTCGCTCGGTGGCCAGTTTGCCCGCCAGTTGAACCTGCCGGGCCTCGACACCACGATGGGCGGTTTCATCATCGGCTCGGTGCTCGTGGCCGCCATCTACATGGTGCCCGTCCTCGGTGCCATCGTGTTCCTGCTGATCAAGCCCATGGCGCTCGGGGCGATGCTGATCGTGGCCGTGGAAAGCTTCCGCCGGGAGCGCCCCACGCCACCCCAGGTGCCACCTGCCGCTCAACCGTCGCCAACCCCGCAACCGCCGGTCGTCGCGAAGGCCGCTCCCGCCGCGGCCACAAGCGGACTCGCCGCGACAAGTTCGCTGCACGTTTCCACCCCTGGCCGGTCGGCCGTTGACCAACCCACTGTCGGTGCCGCGCAACCGTCCGCGTCCGCCGCCCCTCCGCCAACCGGAGTGCCGCCGGTCATTGAGCCCGAGCCGACGCGGACACCACCCCGCCTCCACGAACTGCCCGTCGAAGAGATGCTCGCGTTGCCCCGGGTGGGCTTCTGGCCCCGGCTCGGTGCCACCTTTCTCGACCTCGTGCTGGTGTCGTTCGTCACGGCCGCGCTGCTCCAGGCCGCTGATTTCTTTCCGCTGATCTGGATTATTTACCACGTCGCCATGTGGAGCTGGCGCGGCACGACGCTCGGGGGGATCGTGTTCTCGCTGCGCATCATCCGGCTGGATGGGCGGGCACCGGACTTCACCGTGGCGCTCGTGCGTTCGCTGGCCAGTTGCCTGTCCTTCGTGGTCGCCGGCCTGGGCTTTTTCTGGGCGAGCTGGAACCCCGAGAAGCAATCCTGGCATGACCTGATCGCCGGCACGGTGATTGTGAAGACACCCCGTTCGCTGCCGTTGATATGAAGCATTGCATCCACGAATTTTCATCAGGGCTGATGGTAAGGCATTCGCCACCTCGCACCGGCGGAATCGCCCCAAGTTGGCGGACCCACGGGAACAGCGACACCCCTGTCGCCGCTTTGTGGGGCGGGTTGGGTATTACCGGGCGACAGGAGTATCGCCCTTCCAACAGCGCCACCCCATGAACCACCGACTCGCCATCACGCTCCTAGCCGGCACCGGCCTCCTGCTGACCGGGTGCTCGTCGTTGCGGGTCAAGGTCAGCGGCGATTCCGGCGTGCAATACCAGGCCGCCTGGACCACCGCCGGCGCGGGCACCACCACCCGCTCCGGTTCCGTGCCGGCCACCTTCCACTTCAAGGAAGACGTGACCGGCTGGTTTCAAAATGCGGGCGGCAGCGGCCGGTTCCGCGTGCGGGTGTACGATGGCCTGAGCCTGCTGGTGGACGAAACTTTCGAGAACTCCGGCCGCCGGCTCGTCATTGAGCACCAGGGCCGGGGCGTCTCCTATCGCATCGAATAGCAAACCAACCATCATCCCCCACTGCCATGAACTTCTTCCTCGCCTTCCTGCTGTGGTGCCTGCTGTTTCTCCTGTGCTGGCCGCTCGCCCTGCTGATCGTCGTCTTGTTTCCAATTGTCTGGTTGCTTTGTCTGCCGTTCCGACTGGGCTTCTGGGTGCTCGAAGGCACCCTCGGAATCGTGCGCGGCCTCCTGCGCCTGCCCGGCCGGTTGCTCGGCGGCGGCCGGGAAACGGGCCGGTGAACGGCGGCTTGAGCGCGGCCTAATTCGCCACGGTGGCCCCGCCGTCGTGGCGGCGGGTGGCGCGTTCCTGGAGCCAGCGGAGGTCCGCGTTGTTGGGCGAGGTCTCGTTGTGCAGGATGAGCTGGT
>CAYXDZ010000567.1:0-2478 GCA_964463815.1 uncultured Verrucomicrobiota bacterium
GCGGCGGGCAGGGTGTCGGGCATGGCGAGACTTGAGAGCAGCAAGATCTGAAGCAGTGCGGGAGGCAAGGCGGAGTGCATGAGTTGATTCAACACCGTTCATCAGCCCAGTTCAACTGGTTAGCTTGCAGGGCGAAACCCGTCTCGCAGGGACCACTCTCTGACTTGTTGGATGGTTCGTGGGCCAAAGCAAACGCCCGGCAGGCGGGCTGCCGGGCGTGCGGAGAAGGAGGCTTATGCCCCAATTAAACGTTGTAGGTGCTCGACGACGTGGTGCCGCCGCGACCGGTCCAGTTCGTGTGGAAGAACTGGCCGCGCGGTTGATCGACGCGCTCGTAGGTGTGCGCGCCGAAGTAATCGCGTTGCGCCTGGAGCAGGTTCGCCGGCAGAACCGCCGAACGGTACTGATCGTAAAACGCGAGCGCAGTGCTGAAGGCCGGCACCGGAATGCCCTTCTTCGCGGCGTTGGCGACGACGTTGCGCCAGCCCTTCTGGCAGCGCTTGATTTCACCCCGGAAATAATTGTCGAGGAGCAGATTCGCCAGCTTCGGATTGCTGTCGAATGCTTCCTTAATCTTGCCGAGGAAGCGCGAACGAATGATGCAGCCGCCCCGCCACATGAGGGCGATGCCGCCGTAGTTGAGCTTCCACTTGTACTCGGCCGCCGCCGCGCGCATAAGCATGTAACCCTGTGCGTAGCTGATGATCTTCGACGCGTAGAGCGCATCGCGGATGTCGTTGATGAAGGCTTTCTTTTTCGCCTCGACCTTGGCGACGGAGAGCTTCGGGTTCGGACCCTTGAGCTTGCGGGCCGCCTTGACGCGTTCGTCCTTCAAGGCTGAAACGCAACGCGAATAGACCGCCTCGGCGATCAACGTGATTGGAATGCCGAGATCCTGCGAATTGACAACCGTCCATTTGCCGGTGCCCTTCTGGCCGGCGGTGTCGAGAATCTTGTCCACGAGCGGCGTGCCGTCCTCGTCCTTCTTCGCGAGAATGTCGCGGCTGATTTCGATCAGGTAGCTGTCGAGGTCGCCGGTGTTCCATTCCTTCAGCACCTCGTGCATCTCGTCGGCGGTCATGCCGAGGCCGTTTTTCATGATGTTGTAGGCTTCGCAGATGAGCTGCATGTCGCCGTACTCGATCCCGTTATGAACCATCTTCACGTAATGGCCGGCGCCCTGTTCGCCAACCCAGTCGCAGCAGGGGACACCGCCGTCCACCTTGGCCGATACGGCCTGGAAAATTTCCTTCACATGCGGCCACGCGGCGGGCGAACCCCCCGGCATGATGCTCGGCCCACGACGTGCGCCTTCTTCGCCGCCGCTGACGCCGGTGCCGATGTAAAGCAGGCCCTTGGACTCGACGTATTTGGTGCGGCGATTGGTGTCGTCGAAGAGCGAGTTACCGCCGTCGATGATGATGTCGCCGGGTTCGAGGTGTGGGATGAGCTGGTCAATGAACTCATCCACCGGTTTGCCGGCCTTGACGAGCATCATGACGCGGCGGGGGCGCTTGAGCTTGGCGACCATGTCCTCGATGGAGCTGGCGCCGATCACCTTCGTGCCCTTGGCCTCGTTGGCCAGGAACTGCTCCACCTTCTCGACGGTGCGGTTGTAAGCCACGACGGTGTAGCCGTGGTCATTCATGTTGAGGATGAGGTTCTGGCCCATGACGGCCAGGCCGATCAGTGCGATGTCACCTTGGGGTTCCATGTTTGAATAATGCTTGATTAAGAGCCGCCAAAGCTACCCCCGGCGGCCGGGTTGAACAGACAAAACTTGATGAATTCGGCTCAGCCAATCCATGAACATCAACCATGCAACTGAACGCGCTCGTCCGCCTTTAGCAGGTTGTCCAGGTTGGTCCAGGAGGTTTCGTTCATGGTGTTGAACGCGTTCAGATAAACGGCCACCACTTCCTGGGGATGCTTGGCCAGCAGCGCGTTGATCGCGTTGTGCAGCTTGGCATCGTCCATGGTCTCCGGCAGATCCTCGAGCACGCCCTTTTCGTGTTTGATCTCCAGGGCGTCGAGGAAATCGCAGAGCACCGCTGTCTGGGCCTTGGTCAGCCAGGTGCGCAGCAGGGTGGCGGCGGCCTGCTCCAGGTTGGGCCGGCCAAAGGCTTGAATCATGGCGGCGTGCCGTTGTGGGCGGGGCTGGCGTTCGAGGAAGACCGGCCGGAGCTTCTTGGCGGCCGCGACGCTGTGAAGCGCGATTTTGTAGGTCTGCTTCTCTTCGGTGAAACTCCACTCGATGATCTCATTCGCGAGTTTCGGCGACATGAAACCAAAGAGTTCGTGGGCGGTCATCATAGGTAAAAGCGTCTGAAAAAGGTCGTTCCCGTCAAAAGCGGGGCGTTGTCTAGCATCTGCCGAAATGAAACGCCAGCGCGCATTTTCCCGGTTTTCAGGGTGGGCGAGCCGTCTGCGTGGGGCGCTCCGACTCTAAAGGAGGGGGCCAGGCCGGCCGATAAGTAA
>CAYXDZ010000568.1:0-2463 GCA_964463815.1 uncultured Verrucomicrobiota bacterium
GCTGTGGGCTGCGGAATCGGGACGTTGGGAATCTCGCCGCCTTCGTTTTCCCACCGGTCAATCGCCCGCCGTTTCAAGGCGGGTCTTTCGCCATGGCCTGCGTCCGTTGCCGAGGCTAAAGTTTCGGGTGCGACGGAGTTCCACAAAGCGATGGCCGGCAGATCGGTGCGGTCATGCTCATAGCAGAGGATGCTGACTGATGCAGTGCTGAGTAAAAAATGCTGCGCCTGCTCGACGGGTAGCCGAATCCACCGGGCGGCGAGCACGCGACCAAAGTGGCTGTGGGAGAAAAGCGCAATATTTCCAGCGAGCGCACGGATCTGAGCGATGAAGCGATCCGCACGGTCGGAAATCTGCGCGGGTGTTTCCCCTCGCGGTGAGCCGTCCCGAAAGAGATTCCAGTCGGGTCGCGACTTGAGGATTTCCGCGGACGTGCGCCCTTCGTCGTCGCCATTGTCCCACTCCGCGAGGTCCGGTTCAATTCTGGGCGTCCGCCCTAAAGCGGCCAGCGCGCACGTTTGTTGCGCGCGTTGCAGCGGACTGGTCAGCACATGGGCGAACGGGATGTCACGCAGGCGCTGTCCCACTTCCCGCGCTTCATCCTCGCCATGCACCGTCAGTGGAACGTCCGTGCGACCGGTGTGTTGACCGGAGAGAGACCACCCGGTTTCGCCGTGCCGAATGAGATAAAGGCGCAGGGGCGTGGTTCTGTTTGTTGTCCCACTCATACCCTGAAATAACATCGCGGCGGTGGAGTCGGTCTGGCTATGGGGTGTCACCCTGCCGGAGATTTCGCAGATGACCGAAGCCAACCAGACGATGCCGCTTCTCATCCCAGAGGCGGAAAGTGAAGGATTTCAGGCTGGCGAACAACGTCACGGGCGGCACGGTTTGAAATAATGGCTCCGCGTCGTGACACCGCTCCAGATTGTAATTGGGAATCCGCGGGCTTAAGTGATGAATGTGATGAAACCCGATGTTGCCCGAAAACCATTGGAGGATTCCGGGCAACTTGTAGAATGAACTACCCTGCAACGCTGCCGTGAGATAGTCCCATTGGCCGTGGCGTCGCCAGTAAACTCCCTCGAACTGATGCTGCACGTAAAACAGCCAAACCCCGGCCGCACCCGCCACCGCCATCGCCGTCAACTGGATCACCAGATACGCCTTCAAACCGAACACCAGGCTCAATCCAACGCCCAATCCAAGAATGCCCAGATTCGTCCAATATACGGATTGTCGCTCGCGCCGGCCGGCCTGGGCCTTGGGAAACCGATGCTTGATCAGAAACATGTAAAGCGGCGCCAGGACAAACAGCACGCCCGGATTGCGCACCAGCCGATACGCAAGTCGTTTCCAGCGGGAGGACTCCTGGTATTCCTGCACTGTCAACGTCCAAATGTCGCCCATCCCCCGCCGATCCAGATTGCCGGAACTCGAATGGTGAACGGCATGTTCCCAACGCCAGTGCTGGTAGGGGGTGAAGGTCAAAACGCCGGTGAGGAATCCCCAAACGTCATTCGCCCGGCGTGATTTGAAAAACGAGCCATGACCGCAGTCGTGGTGAATGATGAACAGCCGCACAATGAACCCTCCCGCCAGCATTGCCAGAGGCACCACCAGCCAATACGACACCGCCGCGCAGACATACATCAAATACCAGAGAGCCACACAAGGGACGAGCGTGTTGACGAGCTGCCAGACGGCGCGCCACCGGGAAGGTTGCTGGTATCTGATGACGATCCGCTTCCAAGCCGCCGCGCCGCCCGGGTTTCCACCAGACATCGAACCCGGGATGGTTCCAGTTTGGTTTGAGCCGGCGGTTGGCATCATCAATTGCTCGTTGGCGTCTTCTCCAGCCCGGGCAAGACTCTTCACTCAAAACAATAGGCGGAGTGGCGCGCGGATGCCATGGGGTGTTTGCCCCATGATTCGGTTGCCGAATGGCGCGGGCTTGCGACAACGCCGCCGCCCCGGGACGCTCGCGATTTGAAGCGAATGGGCAGCGCATTCAACCGTGCCGGGGCGGGTTCGGCGGATGGCCCGCCGGACAAAAATGCAAGCCCCGGCACGGTGATGAACAATTGCCGATACGCGCGGCGGGCCTCCTCGGTCTGCGGAATGGCGAGCTTCGCGAAGCGCCTGTTGCAGGTGGGATGGCTTTCGTCCATCGCCAACAGACCCTTGTCGTCGGCAACCATCGCCCGCGCAGTGTCCATGAGCAGTTGCGTGTTCATTTTGGGTTGCTCCATTTCCAGTTCCGAATTTCCGGCAGGTCCTCGCCATGCCTTGCGATGTAATGCTTGTGCTCGATAAGCTTGTCGCGAAGGGCTTGCTTGGCGTAGGCCGCGCGCGGGCCAAGCGAGGGCACGCGATCAATCACGTCCGCGACGAGATGAAAGCGATCCAGGTCGTTCATCACCACCATGTCGAAAGGGGTCGAGGTCGTGCCTTCTTCCTTGA
>CAYXDZ010000569.1:0-2460 GCA_964463815.1 uncultured Verrucomicrobiota bacterium
CCTCCACCGGCTTCAGCAAGTCAGGCGCAACCATCGAGGATGTGCGGCTCATGCGTGAGGCGGTGGGCAAGGACTTCGGCGTGAAAGCCTCCGGTGGCATCCGCGACCGCGCCACTGCCGAGGCGATGATCCAGGCCGGGGCCACGCGTCTGGGTACTTCCGCCGGTGTGGCCATTGTCTCGGGTCCGGTGGCTGTGGGCGATTACTGATGGCCAGCTTGAACGCGTCCCGGGCAGCCGCCGTAATTTGATTCCCATGCAACCAGTTGAGCACTTTCTCTTCTGCCCCCGCTGTGCGGCACCACGTCCGGCTGGCCCGGTGATTCCCCTCCGCTGTGGTGCCTGTGGCTTTGTCTTCTATTTTAGTCCCACGGCGGCGGCGGCGGCGATTGTCACGCGTCCGGACGGCCGGGTGTTGTTCATCACGCGTGCGAAAGAACCCGCCCTCGGCAAGCTGGCTTTTCCCGGCGGCTTCATCGACATCGGCGAGCGCGCCGAGGATGGACTGCGACGGGAGGTGCGTGAGGAAGTGGGGATTGAAATCGGTGAGTTGGACTTCCTGTGTTCGCATCAGAATCAGTATCTCTACGAGACGGTGAGCTACCCCGTGCTTGATTTCCTGTTCACCGCACCGGTTGCCGCCGGGCAGGAAGCGCGGGCGTTGGAGGAGGTCAGCCAGGTGGCTTGGCTCATGCCGGAGGCAGTTGCGCCTGATTTGCTGGCGTTTGACTCCTTACGGGCGGGTTTGCAGGAGTTTCTGAGGCGGCGGGCGACCCGGGTTTCCGGGTAGCGCCCCTACGACTTGCCGGCGCGCAATTCCTGGAGACGCTCCATGAAATTGGTCAACGGCCCCCCGGACTGGATGGCCCCAATCTCCGTCAGCAGTTCCTGGTGATTGGCTGCGCCGCGTCCGCCAACCAGCAAGGCGGTGTCCGCGGGCAGGAGTGAACGCAAGCGCCTTAGCTCTCCCGGCAGCGCGGGATCATCGGCCGGATAAACAATGCTCAAACCCACCGCGCGGGCGGGCTTCTGTTTCAGGGCGGAGGCGATCTCCGTCGCACTCAGGCAGGCTCCAAGGTACGTGGCCTGCCAGCCCAAGGCCACGGCCGCAGCGGTGACGATCAACGCACCGAGTTCGTGCAACTGCCCGCTCGGCGTGGCCACCATGATGTGGGGAGCGTTCTCGTTGGGCGCAAAGGGCCGGCTCATGTTGCCCAAAAAGGTGCGGAGAATCGCCGACGCAAAGTGCTCATGCGCCACACCAATCGTACCTTCCTGCCATAAAGCACCCACTTCCTCCGCCAGCGGAGCCACCACGTGCAGCAGCACGCCCTGCTGGCCCAGAGCGACGGCGCCTTCCTGAAGCGCCCGTTCCAGACCGGGTTGGTCGAGATCCGCCACGGCACGCAGACAGCTATCAACGTGAACGCGGCCAATCGACCGGCGCTCGCCCCGGCGATCCTCGATGGCCGAGCTTTGCGGCTGCGAGCGGGCGTCGTTAGCCAATTCACGGAGCTGCTCGATCGAAAGGTTCGCGATGCGCCCGATGCTTTGCCCGGATTCAGTCAATGCCTGCAGCAACTTGAGCCGTTCGATCTCATCGTCCGAGTAAAGTCTCCGATGGGTGTCGCTTCGACCCGGCGTCACCGCTCCGTACCGTCGCTCCCAAACCCTTATCAAATGGGGACTTAGTCCCGTTCTTAGGGCCACCACCTTGATCGGATGCAAGAAAACACCTTCGCTCATAATTATACAAATTCGCGCGGCACTTCGCCGCCTGCTTCCACCAGAAAGGCTCAACTCAGAGCCAAACCGGCCGGAAAACGACTTAAGAATTGTACAGGAACCTAATGCGTCAATTAAAAGTTAAACAAAATTTGAACATAACCCCATTCTGATTTGACAAACCATAGACAGTGAGTTAAACAAAACTACAACAAGTTCAAACTATGAAACAAATCCGCCTTAAGAACGCCCCGGCCAAAACTGCCGCACCGTCCGGAAAAACTGGGAAAGCTGCTGTGGCAAATTCGCCCATCGCCCTGAAGATTCAAGCGGAGCAGACCGACAACGCCGTCAGGGACACCCCTGTTCCCTGTGTTCCCGCCCAGAAAACTGCGCTCAATCTTTACATGCAGGAGATTGGCCAGGTTCCCCTGCTCACGGTTGAGGAGGAGGTCAAGCTGGCCGCCCGGATCAAGAAGGGCGATGAGGCGGCGCGGGAGCACATGATCCGCGCCAACCTGCGGCTCGTCGTCAAGATCGCCCGGGATTACGAAAACCTCGGCATGCCGCTGCTTGACCTGATCAACGAAGGCAACATCGGACTGATGAAAGCGGTCGAGCGGTTTGATCCGGCCAAGGGCGGCAAGTTCTCCACCTACGGCTCCTACTGGATCAAGCAGTCGATCAAGCGTGCCCTCGCCAACCAGTCCAAGGTGATCCGCCTGCCGGTGCATGT
>CAYXDZ010000570.1:0-2449 GCA_964463815.1 uncultured Verrucomicrobiota bacterium
TTCAATCCGACGTTCAAGTACATGACCGAGGTGGCGCGTGAACCGCGCTTCATCGAGGCGCACCGGTTGTCCCCCTACCCGGCCCGCAGCACGGACATCGGTGTGGTGCTGGACCTGATGATTCACGACCTTGACGTGGTGCTGGCCTTTGTGAATTCGCCGGTGCAGAGCGTCGATGCCGTGGGCATGGCGGTGCTCAGTTCCACCGAGGACATCGCGAACGCCCGCTTGCGCTTCGCCAACGGTTGCGTCGCGAACCTCACCGCCAGCCGGGTGAGCGCCGAGCGGATGCGGAAGGTGCGCGTGTTCAGCGCGGGCGAGACACCGGTTTATGTCTCCCTCGATTACCGCGAGCAGAAGGGCTACATCTACCGGCTGGCGCGCGAGGGCGAAAACGAGAGTTCCCTGTTCAAGAAGCTGCTGCTCGCCAAGGACTCGACGATTGTCAGCGAATTCGCCGGCAAACGCATCGTGCGCGAGCCGGTGCCCATCCAGAAGGACGAACCCCTCAAGCTCGAACTCGAACACTTCGTGGAGTGCGTGAACGCGCGCCAACGCCCGCTGGTCAGCGGCGAGTCCGCCAAGCAGGCGCTCGATCTCGCGCTTGAGATCACGAAGCAGATTCAAGATTCCGGCATGGGCAAGGCCCACACCCAAGGTTGAGCCCGGTCATGCCGCCCACTTCCTTCATGCTGATTGCCGGTGAAGCGAGCGGGGATCTGCTGGCGGCGGAGTTGGTGACTTCACTGCGCGCAGAATGGTGGCGGCGGCATGGTCAACCGGACGACAACACCCAACCGCTGCGCAAGGGATTCGGCCCCGTCTTCTTTGGAGCGGGCTCGCAGGCGATGCGAGCGGCGGGAGTGGAAGTTGTCGAGGACATGACCCACCGCGCGGTCATCGGGTTTAGCGCGGTGCTGCGGGGACTGGCTGACTTCGCGCAACTGCTGAAGCGCATGCGCCGGCTGGCCGTCGAGCGTCAACCGGACGTGATCATCACGGTGGATTACGGCGGATTCAATCTGCGCTTCCAGGCCGCCATCCGCCGGTGGATTCGTTCCCGCCAGGGACCGTTTCAAAACTGGCAGCCCAAGCTCGTGCAGTTCGTTTCGCCACAGGTCTGGGGTTCGCGTCCGGGCCGGGCGTTGCGCATGGAACGTGATCTGGACCTGCTCATCAGCATTCTCCCGTTCGAGCGCGACTGGTTCGCGCAACGCACGCCCAATCTGCGGGTCGAGTTCGTCGGCCACCCGTTGATCGGCCGGCATGGAAACCACCCTTCGCAGGCGACTTCAAAAGACAAACCGCCACTAGTTGTCCTGTTGCCCGGCAGCCGGCGCGGCGAGTTGCGCGCCCATCTCCCCCTCATGACCGAGGCCGCCCGGCGTATCCGCGAGACGACGGCGTGCCGTTTCAAACTGGTGGTACCGACGGAAGAACTCGCCGCCATCGCCCGAGCAGCCGTGGACACGAACTTGATCGAAGTGGTGGTCGGCGAGCAGGAGGCAACCTTGCGCGAAGCCACTCTGGCCCTCTCGAAGACCGGCACCGTCACGCTGGAACTCGCGCTCTTCGGTGTGCCGGCGGTGACCCTCTACCGGACTTCCTGGATCAATTACCAGTTGGGCCGACGCCTGGTCACCGTGCCCTGGCTGTCGATGCCCAACCTGCTGGCGGGTGCGGCGGTCTATCCCGAATTTATCCAAGACGCCGCGACTCCCGAGGCGCTCGCCAACGCGGCCCTGGAGTTGTTGCGAGATGAAGTGCGACGAACGGAAGTCACCCGGCAGCTCGACCAACTTGTGCAGACGCTGGGACGACCGGGTGCTCCGAAGCGGGCGGCGAACGCCGTGCTCGACCTGTTCACTCCCGCGTCAACAAAGGTTTGAATCCCGGTATTGGCAACCCGTCCAAACCTGACGTAACCTCTCAGCAAGCTCGTGAAACCAAACCGAATCCATCTGATTTTCTGGGGTGCTCTCGTCACTTCACTGCCCGCCTCAGCCTTCGCGGCCACTTCCGGCACGGACTTCTTCGAGGCCAAGATCCGACCACTCCTGATCGACAACTGCTACGAGTGCCACAGCACCGAGCACCAGATCAAGGGCGGCCTCCGGCTCGACTTCAAGGCCGGCTGGGAAAAGGGCGGTGACTCAGGGCCGGCCATTGTCCCCGGACAACCAGACGACAGCCTGCTGATCAAGGCGGTGCGTTACGCGGACAAGGATTTGCAGATGCCGCCGAAGGACAAGCGCCTAGCCGCCGAACAAGTTGCCCTGCTGGAGGAATGGGTGCGGATGGGCGCGCCGGATCCCCGACTGGAAACCACCACGGCCGGCTTGGGGGCGCGTGATCCCGCCCGCGAACACTGGGCCTTTCAGCCGGTCCAGATTCCGCCCGTGCCCGAGGTGAAGAATCGCCGCTGGGTGCGGAACGACATTGATGCGCT
>CAYXDZ010000571.1:0-2447 GCA_964463815.1 uncultured Verrucomicrobiota bacterium
CCCCGCCGTCCCCGCCTCCACTGTCGCCCACGAAGTCACCGACCCCGCCACCGCCAAGGCAGCGGAACGCGCGCTCTGGGCTTCGTTGACCAGCGCCAACGACGGTTTCGTGGACCGGCACTTCAACCGGCAGGCGGGCCGGCCGCTGTCCAAGCTGCTGATCCGTACGCCCGTCACCCCCAATCAAGTTTCCGTCTGCTCGACGCTCATCGGCCTGGTCGCGGCGGGCCTCTTCGCTTCCGGGCGGCCGTCATGGATGATTGTCGCGGCATTGCTGCTGCAACTCTCCGCAGTGATCGACTGCGTGGATGGCGACATCGCGCGGGTGGTCTTCAAGGAATCGCCGCTGGGCAAGTGGATCGATCTGGTCGGCGATCAGTTCGTCCACATCGGCGTCTTCGTGGGGCTCGGCGTTGGTTTGTGGCGCGCGCAGGTGGACGCTCCCGTGCTGGCGCTGGGCTTGAGCGCGGGGCTGGGGGTGATCATTTCCTTCTTCGTCGTGCTGCGCAGTCAACGCATGCCGGCCTCGTCCCAGAGCGGCCTGTTGAAAAGGATTCTAAATGCCGCGACCAACCGTGACTTCTCCGTGCTGCTCCTCCTGCTGGCGGTGATCGGGCGGCTCGACTGGTTTCTGTGGCTGGCCGGCGTGGGTGTGCATGTGTTCTGGCTGCTCGCGCTTTCGCTGACCCGCAACCGGCCGGTCCCCGCGTCATGAAATCGCTGCTCAAGGTTCTGCTCCTGCTGGGCGGCATCGGTCTGATTGCGTGGTTCGTCTGGCGCGCGGGTCCGGCGGAAGTCGTGGGTGTGTTCCGGCAACTCGGCTGGTGGCTGCCCGTGGCGCTGCTGCCCTTTCTGCTGGTTTACGTGCTCGACACGCTGGGCTGGCGCTTTGCCTTTGGCGGCACCGGGGAACACCCCGCCTTTCCGCTGCTCCTGCGCGTGCGCTGGGCCGGCGAAGCGGTCAACAACGTCGTGCCCACCGGTTACGTCGGCGGCGAAGCGGTGAAGGCGCTGCTCCTCACCCGGCGCGGCACCTCCGGCCTGGCGGCCACCAGCAGCGTGGTGGTGGGCAAGACCCTCCAAGTCACCGCGCAAGTGCTGTTCATCGCCCTCGGCGCGGGGCTCGCGTTTTGGCTTTTGCCGGCCGCCTCACCCACGCGCACCGGCATGGCGTGGGTGGCCGGATTGGCGGCGCTGGTGGTCGTGGCGTTGTTCTGGATTCAAAGCCACGGCATTTTCAAATTCGTGCAACGACTGCTCGCGGTGCTGCCGTTTCGCGTGCGCGTCTTGGAATCGCGCCAGGACCAACTGCGCGCGGTGGACGAACGCATCCGGCGGTTTTATCAACGCGAACCCCGCTTCGTCGCGGCCAGCACGGCGAGCTATTTTCTCGGCTGGCTGGGGGACGCGCTCGACCTGTGGATCGCTTCGCACCTGCTGGGTTTCCCACTCGATTTCGCCACGGCCATCGCGATTGAAAGCTTCATCACCGTGGCCAAGGCGCTGGGCATTTTTGTGCCCGGCGCGATCGGCGGTGTGCAGGAATCCGGCGTCTGGTTGTTGTTCCAGCTCTTCGGCCTCGGGCAACCGCAGGCCGCCGCGTACGCGCTGCTGCGGCGCGGCCGGGAGCTGATCTACACCGCCATTGGCCTGGCGTTGCTCTACCGGGAAACGGGCACCTGGTCGTGGCTGCGTTCACCCACCACCCACTAAGCGCTGGCATCGACCCGCGAAAACCCGCCTCATACCCGGACCTTTTTCATGAAAGCATTCATCTACGCCGCCGGCCGGGGCATCCGGATGCAAGGCCGGCCGGGCTCGCTGCCCAAGGTCCTGCTCGAGTTTGGCGGCCGCACCCTGCTGGACTGGCATTGCGAACGCCTCGTGTCCGTCGGCTGCGAGGAACTATTGATCGTTGCCGGCTACCAGCATGAAGCCATTGAAGCGCTCCTGCCGAAGTTGAGCGCGCAGCACGGACTTCGGGTCCGCAGCCGGTTGAACCCCGACTTCACCGAGGGGAGCGTCCTGAGTCTCGCCGTCACTTTGCCGGAGCTGGAGGCCACGCGCGAACCACTGCTGTTGATGGACGGCGACGTCTTGTATCCCGCTGAAATGTTGCGCCGGCTGTGGGCTTCACCGCACCGCACCGCCCTGCTGATCGACCGCGACTACTCGACGGCGGACGATGATCCGGTGCTGGTTCCCGTTCGCGCCGGCCGGCCGTTTGACTTCCGCAAGCAATGGACCGGCTCGGCCGATCAAGTCGGTGAATCCATCGGCTTCTTCAAACTTGATCCCGCCGACGTGCCCGCGCTGGCCGCCGCCACGCGCCGGCGGCTCGCCGGCCCCGGACGTCAGGATTCGTACGACGAAGCGCTGCGCGTGCTGGTCATGGCCGGCCATTTCGGCTGCGAAGACGTCACCGGCCTGCCGTGGACCGAGCTGGA
>CAYXDZ010000572.1:0-2441 GCA_964463815.1 uncultured Verrucomicrobiota bacterium
GAGTCATCAGAATGAGTCGGGTCTCAAAAAAGGCCGTTGTTCAACAACCTGTTAGTAGAGTTTTTGATCGATGACTTGCCCCTGATCAAGCGTTGCCCAGCCCTTGGCCCGTCCATCAGAATACCAGGAACGCGACTCGCCGTGGGGCACGCCGTTGTTCATTTCAATCTCCTCGGCGAGTTGGCCGTTTTCGTGCCAGCGACGAAAGGTTCCGACGACCTGGCCGTTTGCGATGCTGGCCTCGGAGAGCGGCTGGCCGCTCGGATAAAACTTTCGGCGCACCCCGTGCGATACCCCGGCCGCAAAGTGTTCGACAACCTGCACCACCCCGTTGGTGAAGAGGCCTTCTGAGCGTCCCTGCAGCACCCCGTTGGAAATGGCCGAACGCGACAGCAGCGAACCGTCCGGATAGTGTTCCACCATGAGCCCGGTGAAGGGGTTGGTCTGTCCCGCGGGCACGAGCCGGCCTGCCAGCAAGACAAGATTGGTCCGTTCGAGTTGGAGTATTTCGGGTGCGGGACTGGTGGCAGGTGTCCGCGGTGCGCGGTCCGGCCAATAAAGCAGCGTGGTCAGAAGTACAACCCCTGCGAGAGTGGCAGCGAGCAGTCGTCGACTGGTCCGGGTCGGTGCCATTATTGGGAAATCGCCCGGAAGAACCGGTTCGTTTCCGAGCCGGGAATATCGGGAACCATCACGCTGAGCACCTGCGAATCGTCAGCTACGTAGCTCGACAGCAACGGCAGCTCCGCTGCGGTGCGGAATGAAGCGGGAGCCCACGTCTTCAAATCGAGCGAGGATTGCAAAGTATAGGTTCGCCCACGGACGGCCAGGAACTCGAGCGTGGATGCGCCGCCGGCGCGGGCGACCACGGACAACCGGAAGCCGTCTGATGGTTCGTATGCGTAGGTGCCGGCGAGGTACTCGTCCAGGTTGCTTAAACCGTCACCGTCGGCATCGCCATTGGGATCGATATCGGCAAGCGTGAGATTGCCGCCCAGCGCGGCGATCAATTCCAGTTCCCATCCGTCGGGCAGGCCGTCGCCGTCGGAGTCCACGCCGAGCGTGAGATCGATGCGGGTGCGCCCGCCGGGCTGGCCGATCTGCGCCTGATTACCGACCATTTCTATCGGGAGATAATCCGTCTGGCCGATGCGCACCTTAAGCCGGAAGCCGACAAACGGTTTGAGGGCGGTGGGCGTGTAGAGATCCTCCGTGATCCCGGAGTCCATGGGAACCGCCAGCTCGTAATTGACGCCGGGGAGGATGCCCGGAATCATGGAGGTCTGGAGGGCGCTGCTGGTGGCGGTTTCGAGGAAGACCACGCTGCCCGACACATCGAGCGGTTCACCCCATTCGTTGCGGACCATACCGAAGAGGGTGTGATGAGGTGCCGGCGGATAGGCATTGATCGGTGCGAGCATCGCCAGGCCCGCGAAACCGCAGACGGCCGCGGCGCGGAAGGAGGTAAGGGGGTTTTTCATGTTCGCCCGGTTGGATCAGTTGCCCGAGTAGGAGTAGGTGACGAAGTGCAGTTTCAAATCCGTGACCGTCCGGAGGAAACGCTCAATCCCCTCGTTCGGATTGTTAAGGAGTGTCTTGCCCGGGATGACCAGCTTCCACCGGCTGTTCCAAACCGAACGGCCGACGAGGCGGTTGTTGGTGAACTGGGAGCGCTGGAGACCGCCGTCGGTGGTATAGATGTTCATCCCGAACAGGCTGGGCGACGAGACGGGGCGGAAGGCCTGATGCTTGCGGATGGCAAACGGTTCCTCGGTCAGCGAGTCGGCGCTCTGATACAGTGCGGCGGTGGAGAAATCCGAACCCCCTATGTTGAACGGCAGCGGGATGGCGACATCATCGACCAACCAGGTCCTGACGGTGCCGCTATCCCCGAGGGGCGGGCTGCGCATGGAATCGACGCCCACCGGCACCAGATAGATGTAGGGCGTCGCGGCCAGGGCGTTGGGATCCAGCGAAATGAGCGAAGGATCGGACGGGGACGTGCCGCCCGCGCCGGAAACGGCCCCGCTGTTGGCGGCGGGATCATCCATGCCGATGTAACCCTCGATCGCCACGCCGGCGGCAAAGATCTTGGTGGCGAACGAGCTCGGGCTAAAGTTGTGATCGCCCGCCGCCAGCGGATGGCCGAAGAGGTTCAGGCCGTCCGCGATGGTGGTGCTGAATTCCAGGACCAGGCCCGGCACCGGCAGGCCGTTGCCGGGGTCCAGTTGCATGCAGTAGCGGCGCACGTCGGCGTCATCCAGCACGTTGGCCTTGCGGGCCAGGTTCAGGATGTCCTGCCAGTTGCTCAGGCCATTCGTGCCGGGGTGGATTCGGTAGTTTTCCGACCGCAGCGACAGGGTGGTGCCGTAGGCATCCGGGTTGTTGAACCCGAGCCGTCCCTTGACGACCAGCCAGTCGGCCTGCATCTCGGCCATGGC
>CAYXDZ010000573.1:0-2436 GCA_964463815.1 uncultured Verrucomicrobiota bacterium
GTTGGCGGCGTTGAGCATCAGCTCGACGCCGATGAGCACGAGGATCGCGTTGCGGCGGGTCAACGCACCAACCAAGCCGACGCAGAACAGCAGCGCGGCGATGAGCAGATAAGCGTGCAACTCCGTCACTTTCGGCCTCCTTCCTGCCAGGCGATGATCACCGCGCCGAGCATCGCGGCGGTCAACAACAGCCCGATCACTTCGAGCGGCAGCACGTAACGGGTCATCAACTCGATGCCAATCTGTTCCACCGGCGCGGCCTTCTCCACATGGGCGGACGCGGGCAAGTCTTTGGCGTTGACGATGGCCAAGGCGAGGCAACCAAACAACGCCGCACCAATGCCGAGGCCGACATACCATTGGGAATTGAGAAACGGCTTCGGTTCGATGCCGCCACTGCGCGTGAGCAGGATGGCAAACACGATGAGGATCGCGACCGCGCCGACATAGACCAGGATTTGCGCGAAGCCGACGAACTCCGCGCCGAGCCGCAGGAAGAGCATCGCCACACCGATGAAGCTGACGGCCAGAGAGAGCAAGCAATGGATGAGATTGAGCAACGTCATCGCCGCCACCGCGCCGGCGACTGTCAGGACCCCGAGGATGAAGAGGGAGAGGCTCAATTCAGTAAGCAGTAAACAGTAACCAGTGATCAATCGGCATACCGATACTCACGTTTTGACCAATGGCGGGCTTTGAACAGTCCCTTGCCGAGGGCCAGATAGGGTAAAATGATCATTCCACCGCAGGCGAGCCAGCCCACCCAGCCGCCGCCGATGAACCGCCACAGCCCGGCCGCGATCATCACGATCAACGACATCGGCAACATGAATTTCCACGCGAAGTTCATCAGTTGATCCATGCGCAGCCGGGGCATCGTACCGCGCACCCAGATGAACAACGCGATCAACACCAGCAGCTTGCCGACAAACCAAACCAGCCCCGGCACCCAGCCTTCCAGAAACGCCAACGGCGCGTGGTAACCGCCGAGGAACAGCGAGATCGCCAGCCCGCCCATCGCGAACATGCCCAGGTACTCGGCCATGAAAAAGAGCGCGTACTTGAAGCCGGAGTATTCGATCAGGTGCCCGGCGATGATCTCGGACTCGCCTTCCGGGATGTCGAACGGCGAACGGTTGGCCTCGGCCAGCGACGCGATGAAAAAGAGAATAAAACCCGCGATGCCCCACGGCGTGAACACGTGCCAGTGCGCCAGCCCACCGGCCTGCGCGTTGACGATGCTCACCAGCGAGAGCGAACCCACGGCCATGATCACGCTCAACGTTGAGATGATGAGCGGCAGCTCGTAGCTGATCATCTGCGCGATGGCCCGCATCGATCCCAACAGGGCGTACTTGTTGCGGCTGGCCCAACCGGCGCAGAAGATTAGCAACTCGGTCGAGGCGCCCACGGCGAAGAAGAACAACAGGCCGGCATCCAGGTTGATCGGCACGAGGCCGTCGCCATAGGGGATCACCGAGAAGGCGAGGAAGGCGGGGATCAACAGCAGCACCGGCGCGAGAAAATGCAGCACCTTGTCGGCGTTGCGCGGGACGACGTCCTCCTTGATCAACATCTTGATGCCGTCGGCCATCGGCTGGCCCAGGCCGTAGAGCTTCCAGGGAAGGAAGGGCAATCCCACGCGGTTCGGTCCCATGCGGTTCTGAATCCGACCGAGCCCCTTGCGCTCCAGCCAGGTGGCGAGCGCGAAGAGCGTCGCGAAACCAACGGTGATGGGGATGATCGTCAGGAAGACCGCGGCGGGAAGTTGCAGGGCCTCCGGCAGATTACCGACGAAGGCGCGCTTGGCATTTACCAGAAACTGGTCGGCGTTCGCTAGGATGGGCGCTGAGTGCGTCGGCAGGCTCATGACCGCGCGCAGTTTTTACGATGCGACGGGAGCTGTCGAGGCGGGAGTTGGCGGGGGTGGTTCGGATTTTGCCTTGGCAGCGGCCTCGGCGGCGGCTTTGGCTTTCGCTTCGGCATCCGCCTTCGTCGTGGCGGCGGCCTTGGCCACGGCCTCCGCGCGGCGATCATCGATCTCCTTCGCCATCGTGGGATGAATCTTCTGCAAATGGTGGTTCGGTCGGGCGAGCTGTTCCTTGTTGACCAGGAGGCCACCGAAGCGATCCGGGCTGGCCAGTTCAAACTCCGTGTCCATGAAGATTGACTCGAAGGGGCACACCTCGGCGCAGATGCCGCAACTCATGCACACGGACAGATCAATGTCGAAGACGGCGGGGTAAAGCTGCGGCTTGCCCACGAAGTCGGGTTTCTTGTCCTTGCTCTTGACGATGTAAATGCACTTGGGCGGACATTCCTTCTCGCAAATCTGACAGGACACGCAGCGCAGGCCCTTCTCCGGATCATCGCCGTCATAGACGAGGATCGGGAACTGGCGGGTGTTTTCTTTGAGCTGCGCGGGCACCTCCGGAT
>CAYXDZ010000574.1:0-1527 GCA_964463815.1 uncultured Verrucomicrobiota bacterium
GGCGTCACCGGCTGAAAAGAAGCCGAAGGGCGGCAAACCCGAAGCCCACACGCGCTTGCATGTGAACGTCGGCGCGACGGCCGGGTTAGGCGCGGCGGATGTCGTGAATGCCATCATGGGCGAGACCGGCTTGCCGGCCAAAGTCATCAGCACGGTGGATCTGCGGGAGAAGCACCTGTTCGTGGATGTCGCCGCCGAGCACGCCCCGGCGATTGTGGCGAAGCTGAATCGCGCCGGCATCGCGGGCCGCAAGGTGAAGGTCAAGGAAGCCTGAGCCGGAGTTCGCGCGGCCGTCAGGGACGTATGACGCGAAAGAAGCGCCTGGCCTGGCCGGCGGATTCCAGGTCTCGTATAACAATTGGCCCGTTGGTGCCTACGATCTGGGAGACAAAATCCCAACTGACCAGGTTGGTCGTGCTTTCGATCAGATAGGTGGCGTTCATCTGGCCTTGGAGCATGAACTCGAAGGTGCCATTGCCCGCCCGCCGCGCCTCCTGCAGAACTGGTCGGGGCGCCTCCACCGAGTCGATGATGCTCTTCCAGGTTGTGATCAAGCCGGGGATTTGTGATTCAACGACGCCGCTCTTGTTGAGCAACAGCTGCCCCTGCGGGTGACTCGGGGAATTGGCCACGCAGTTGATGGCCACAAAAACGGGCTTTGCGGTGTGCGACGCGAAAATGTTCACGGAGATGTCCACCTGGGTGTCGGTGTAGTCATTGCCACGGAGGAACATCGAGTACATGTCCATCAGCCGGTCCGCCTCGTACTGGGCATAGTCCGCCGGTTCCAAATTGACCGGCAGGTAAACGACGGGGACGCCATGCGCGTTGCCACCCTGGTTCTTGTAGTAGTCCTTGATCTGGGTGGCTGTCAGCGTGAGTCCTTCCCGGCAGATGCTGCAATACGGGTCGAAGTATTGAATGAACAGGATTTTGCCGGCGAAATCCGCCAGTGTCAGCGTCGTTCCGGCCGGGATGGTTTGTTGCAACTCCTCGTTCCACCAGTCGCGGCGCAAGACGGTCAAAAAGTTCCAAACATAGTCCCCGGGCTGGGCCCCTCGGATGCCCGGCTCAGCCGCCAAAGCCGCCGTTCGCACCGTGAGCATGGCCGAGAGCACGAGGCACAGGGCGATCGCGGCTTTCCATCGGGGCATGTAGGGCTGGGCTGTCACGGGCTAATATGCACTGTCGCTACCCCAGGCGATGGAAGTAAGCAAGTGCGAAAGCGGGGATCCGATTCGGCCCCAGAGCCGGAACCCGTGGTGTGAGTGGTGGCACGACCATCGGCTGGACGGTCCCGGAGCCCGATTGACTTTGGCAGACCGAAGATCAACTTTCGCCTTCATGCAAGCAAGCTGCCCGATCACTGCGGCGAGCCGTTGGTCCGAAGAGCCCCCCAACTTCCGGCCCGACCGGATCGCGCGACGGGCAAGCCGTTTGAAGGGCGGTCTTCCTCCGGCGCTTCACGGCTTTACGTTGATCGAATTGCTGGTGGTTGTGACCATCATCGGCATTATGGCGGGCGTA
>CAYXDZ010000574.1:1537-2436 GCA_964463815.1 uncultured Verrucomicrobiota bacterium
CTGGTGGTCATCGCCATCATCGGCGTGCTTGCCTCGCTGTTGCTGCCCGCGTTGGGCCGGTCAAAAGAGACCGCAAAGCGTGCCGCCTGTCTCAGCAACCTGCGCCAGTTCCTCGTCGCGACGCATCTTTATGCCGGCGACCATGAGGGTCTGCTGCCGAAGGGCGGCACCGACTTCCCCAACCAGCGGGACACGCATACGCCGATCCTTTCCACCCGCGGCAAGGAAGCGCTGCTGCAGTATGCGTCCCCACTGAACGTCTTCGACTGCCCAAACTTGACCCGCAGTTTTCAGGCGAACGAGAGCTGGCGAATCCACCCCGACTACGGCGTGGCCATCGGTTATCATTATCTGGCCGGTCAGGCCAACACACCGTGGGAACCAGTCGGCGGAATTACGAACACCTGGCTCTCGCCGCAAAAGACTTCGGACCCTCCAGCCTCCGAACTCGCCGCGGATCTGAACATTTTCTGCTACAGCTACCAGCGGATCGTGGCACCCCATGCCGGCCGCGGGCCGGTCGTGCGCGATGAACATTACTTCGAGCAAAACTCCGCTGCTTATCAACAACGCCCCGCTGATATCGGGGCGCAGGGCGGCAACGTGGGGCTGCTGGATGGTTCCGCGCGTTGGAAGCGGATCGCGGAAATGCGCGCCTACCGCGCCTCCCAACTTTGGGGGACGGATGGTGCCTTTGGGTTCTGGTAATGCCGCCTTTCCGCCGTCGCCGGACTTGGGTAGGCTGCCGGACATGAGTTTAGCAAATTGTCTGATGCGGCGAATGCTTTCGGCCAGCTTGCTCGTCGGTCTGTTCGCGTGCGCCATCGAGGCTGCGGAGAACCAGCGCGGAGCGGTCGCCACCGTTCATCCCCTGGCCACGCAGGCCGCGATGCGCGCCT
>CAYXDZ010000575.1:0-2430 GCA_964463815.1 uncultured Verrucomicrobiota bacterium
CTGTTGCATGAACCAGAGAACCTGGAGATTGCCCAGGAACAACAGCGCACCGACCGACAGCAGCAAGGACAGCAGCGCGGCCCGGCTGAATTCCCGGCAACGGCTCGAGGCCAGTAACCCGGCGGCGATCGCGCCAATCAAGGCCATCAGATTCATCAAGGCCGCCCGCAACAGGTCCTGAGCGCTGACACCTCCCAGAAGCAGCGGGATCGCGATTACCGGCAGGATGGCGAGGATCAACGTGAAGGCGCGAAGAATTCCCGAGAGGGCCTTGGCGATGCCGACATCGACCGGCCGCAGCGGCGTGAGAAACAGCAGCCCCAACGTGCCTTCACGCCGCTCGCGGCTGATGCTGTCGCAGGTCATGATCGGAACCAGCAACCAGATCAGACTGAAGAGGGTGGGCTGGAGCACGCCGAACATCACGCTCCCCTTGCCTGCGATGCGGCCTTCGAGATGCACGCCGACCATCACCGTCACGCCCAGCATCACGCCGGCGCCGAGCACCCGCAGCCAGTAATTCATGGAATGCCGCGCCTCCACGCGCAGCTCGCGAACAATGACCGGCAGGGAGTTCATCGCGGGGTGAGGGGCTTGAGGCGAAGGCTAGGCGCAGATCCGCGAATCGTCCTCGTCCTCGTCATCGTCTTCGAAAGGGTTCGAAAGATGCCGAAGGTCGAAGACCGAAAACCGAACCAAGTCCGAAAGCCGAAGGCCGAGGGACGGTTGCGCGGTGCCTGCAGTTCATTTCGGTCATCGGCATTCGGATTTGCTTCGGTCATCGGCTTTCGTGTTTCGGAGATGGTTTCAGCTTCACGCGGTCGCAAACGATCGCGTTTCCAGCGCGCGCTGCACCTGTCGGAAGCAGAGCGCGGCGATCACCAGTTGGTAGCCCGTGAACCCTATCAGACCCGCCAGCAGCGAAAACGTGTTGCCGGAACCGAACATGATTCGCAGCGCGAACACGCCCGCCAGCGGCAGGAGATAACCCGTCAGCAACGCGAGCAGCCACGAAGTGACCGGGTGCCAGCGGCGGAGCGCAAACCAGAAGCCCACGAGGGGAATCGTGGCCAGCGTCGAAAAACCGAACCAGCAGTTGAGCCAGGTGGCGGCCGGCAAGCGGGTGGAAAACCAGACCGGCACAAACCAGAAGAAGCCCAGCAGCAGGGTGGCGGGGAGAAAGTGCGCGACCATTCCCCAGAGCCGGCCGCGCAAGATTTGGTTTGCGGTCAGCGGCGTGACCAGCAGGAGTTCCAGCGCGCCGGTTTCCCGTTCCTGGCGAAACGTGCTCGTGGCCGTAAAGGTGATCCCGGCGACGAGCAGCAACCCCAGGCCGTTGAGCCAGCTCGTGTAATCCATGTTCCAACTGCCGAAGCAGCCGCCGAGCGGGATCGACGCCAGCACGAGCAGCAGCCAGCCCCATTTGGTGAGCCGTCCCGTCCAGGAGCGCTCTTGCAACCACGCGACGGGATTACGGTCAAGGGCTCGCGTTTTGTTCCACCGGAAGACTCCACGCCAGAAAGGTGAATTGGCGAACAGGCTTACCCACTGCGGTTCCGGGGAACGGGTGAGCTCGCGGCTCCAATTTCTGGCCAGCCAGCGGGCGGAGGTTTCTATAAAGCGCCAGAGAACGACCCAGCCCAGTGCGAGCGCGAGCGCCCCGGAGATGGCCAGCGGCAAAGGTCCGGGGCTGACGCCGATTTGCCGGAACGGAAGGAGACACGTCCAGTAGAGCAGCGAAAAACCCAGACTCATCAGCAAGGCACCGCCGACCGCGCGCAACCACTCCGTTTGCCGGACGGAGGCGTGAATGCCCGCCGCCAGCGCGAGGCACAACGCGCTCAGATCAATGGCGAACGCGTGAAGCAACTGCGCCGCAGACACGCCGCCCATCATCACCGGCAGGGCGAGCATCGGCGCGGTGGCGATCAGGACCGTCAACGAACGCAGCCCGTGGATGAGGCATTTGCCGATGACGATCTCGCGGGCCCGGAGCGGGGTGAGGAAGAGCAGACCGAGCGTGCCCTCGCGTTTCTCCCGCGCGATCGCGTCCGCCGCGAGGATGGGCACGAGCACAAAGATGGTGAGCAGGATCACCAGGTTCATGCGCTGGAAGAGCAGGACTCCCTGCCACTGTTGGTTCACGGAGGCGTCCTCAAGCAGGTAGATCCCGCCGGTGAAGAGCAGCGCGGCGGCGGCGATGACGCGCAACAGGTAATTGGCCGGGTTGCGCGCCTCGCAGATCAACTCGCGCTCGATGACAGGGCGGAGGTTCATGAGCCGGCAAAGCGCGGGCCGGGGTGCGGGCTTGATTCTTGCCGGCACCGGCACCAGGTGTAGCGGTGGAATGACGGTGACGGCTGTGCGGAGGCCGATTGGTTGGGTTGGCTGGTCATGTGGGCGGCCCGGAAGTTTGCGTGCGGTGAGCGA
>CAYXDZ010000576.1:0-2429 GCA_964463815.1 uncultured Verrucomicrobiota bacterium
CAAGGGCAGATCAGCGGGCGTGGTCACCTTGGGATTGGGGGTCAAACAGTTTACCAGCCGTACCGGTTGCCCGATCGCCTCGCACGCCGCCGTGTCGTCCGTGAAAACCTGACCCTTGTCCCGTGCCGACTGAATAGCCCGACGAATGACCTCGAAGCGAAATGTCTGCGGCGTTTGCACGGCCCGGAGCCGCGCCCGATCCAGATGCCGGCTGACGAACTGGCCGTCCGCGGATTCCTTGATGGTGTCGGTTACGGGTGAAGCGGCAACGGCGGCTCCCGTTTCGCGGGCGGCGGCAATGGTTGCCACGATCAATTCCCCACTCGTGCAAGGCCGGGCGGCGTCCTGAATGGCCACAATCTCGGTGCCTTGCGGCGCGGCTTCCAGACCGTTCCAGACCGAGTCCTGGCGTTCCGCGCCACCGCTGGCGAGCGTGAAAGGCTTGGCCAACGGCTGCCGACCCGCCAGTCTCTCAAACTCAGGCTTCAGGTCCGGACGAGTCACCAGCACGATGTGATCAATCTCCGGACAGGCATCGAACCGCAGCCAGGTGTGGAGCACGACCGGGCGGCCGGCCAGTTCGAGGAAAAGCTTGTCCACGTTCGGGCCCATGCGGGTGCCGCGGCCGGCGGCAACGATGATGGCGGTGACCATGGGGCTGAGGTTGCCGGGCTGTTCCGTGATAGGTCGAGGGGAATTTGCCCTTCGATGCGGGTGGGCTGGTCACTGCAATTCATCGTCAAAAGGCAGCAACCAACCGACAGCCATCCGTCTGGCCAAGAGTTAGTCTCACCCGCAGTTGCGCCACCAGTTCGCCCGTTTCTGCTGGGATTGGACCGCACCAGCCTAAACATGCCGCACTCGCCAGACAATAAGGACGCTCCCGACATGGCCCCTTGCGCGATGGGTGGCGGTCTGCGTTTGTCATGGCGGCCGCCGGCCAGTGCGCCCGCGCTGGCGTTGGTTACCACGGTCCTGTGGAGCACCTTGTTGGCGGCGGGTTTGTTGGGCTTGGGCATTAGTCCTACAGTTCCGCCGCCGGCTCCTCCGGCTCCGCTTTCCTTACAGGTGGAGATGCTGCAGGTCGAGTTGACAGACGACCCGCTGCCCGTGATCGCGGAAACGCCTCCCGCCATGCCCACGCTGGAAACCCCGCCGCCACTAGCACCCTTCGATGCGCCGGTGTTGCCCGCAGTGCTGGAGGTGGTCGCGCCGGATGCCATCGTAGCTTTCCCACTGCCGGTGATGGGCCCGGTGCAAGTGGTGGAAACCGAACGTGCCACTTACGCCCGCCCCGCGGAAACGGCCCAAGAAAGCGCGATTGCGCCCGGACCATCGGTAGTGCACCCGCTGGTGTACGGCCAGGGTGAAGGCCGCCAGCCCAAGCCGGAGTATCCGCGACAGGCGCAACGCGAACGCCAGGAGGGCACGGTGGTTGTGCGGTTCACGGTTGGGACCAACGGCCGGGTCCATGAAGCCGCCCTCACCGAGGGATCGCCCTGGCCGCTCTTGAATGATTCCGCCCTGCGCGTGATCCGTGACCGCTGGCGTTTTGCCGGCGGCGATGTGCGCGTGTATGAGGTCGCCATCCGCTTTGAACTCTAATTGCTGATTATGAATCCCGCCGCCTTGCTTCAGGCCAACGTCGTACTCGATTTCTTTGTGAAGGGCGGTCCCATCATGTGGCCCATACTGGTCTGCCTGTTGGCGGCCCTCACCGTGATCTTGGAGCGGGCGCTTTGGTGGTGGTCCCTGCAACGGAGCGACAGTGCGGCCGCGCTCGAGGAAAGTTTTGATTCCGTTGCCGAAGGCCGCTTCAAGCGGGCCTATGAACTGACCGCCACCGGCACGGATCCCTATCTGCGCACCATGCACGAAGGGCTGATCCACGCGCACACCTCGCTGCTGGGCGCGATGCAGCTCCGGGCCTCGGACGAACTCGAGCAGGCGGAGAAACGGCTCTGGGTGTTGAGCACCTTCATCACGTTGGCACCGCTGCTCGGGCTGCTCGGCACGGTCGTCGGCATCATGCACTCTTTTAGTTTCGTGGGGGGCGACCAGCTCGCGCCGGACCAGGTGAGCGGCGGCATCGCCGAGGCGTTGATCGCCACCGCTTGCGGCCTGGGCATCGCGATCCTTTGCCTGTTGCCCTACAATTATTTCAACCGCCGGCTCTCTCACCTGCGTTCCCGGCTGGAGCGCACCATCAACCATGTCGAGCTGCTGGTGGAATCCGCCCGGCATCACGGGCACAAGCTCGAGGAATTTGCCCGGCAGCGAAACCCTCGCGCGCCCGCTCCGGAATCGGAAGTGCGGCCCGTGCCTGCCGCCCTCGGCCAATAGCGCGCCATGCCCGTCAAGCTCGGCTCCAAGCTGCCTCTCGAAAACGAGGCCCGCATTGAGATCATTCCGTTGATCGACATCATGTT
>CAYXDZ010000577.1:0-1536 GCA_964463815.1 uncultured Verrucomicrobiota bacterium
CTTCCACTGCCGGCCAAAGCTTCGGAATCGGTCTCGGGGCGAATTCCAGGAACATGCCCGGCCAGCCGCTTTCAATTGGTGAGCAAACCAGTGATCCCGTCATCGACGACAGGGGCAAACTGCCAGAGGAACAACAAACAGCGCGCCCAAAAGGTAGGAGAACAACAAGTCACTCGGCCAGTGACCGCCGAGGATCACGCGCGCTGAAGCGCCGAGCAACAACGCGAGTGCACAGCATACCAGGCCGGCGTTTCGCCAACCGGAACGGGGTTGCTGGCAGAGAACGCACAGCAGGAAGCCAAACGTCGCGGCGTAAACCAGCGCGAACGTCGAGGGACACGAGAAACCAGCGGTCGGGCCCGGCACTTCGATCAGTTCCGCTGAGGGTCGCGGCCGGCCGATCAAGGGTTTGAGCAACCGGTCAAGTCCGTGTGCCAGCAGGTAAACGATGACCGCCGCGCCGGCCAGCCACGGTCCGCGCAACCGCCAAGTCACGGCAGCCGTCAGGGCAACCAGCAGATACGCCCATGGTGCCTTGGCGGTGTTGGTGATGGTATGCGCCCAGGCGGTGCTTTCGCCGGCCAACGATCGTCCCAATCGAGCCAGTGACACATCACCGGGCAGCACGGGAAACTTTGCGGCCAGCAAGCCGAGAAACAAAACCAGCCCCAGCACGCCCGCCCAGATGACCAGTCGTCCGAGCAGTGAATCGGCCCATTTTAGTCGTTGCATCGCGACAAGATGGTATTACGCCGGCGCGGCAAGACAAACTCGGAACGCGCGAAGCGGCGTCGATGAAGCGCCCTCTGGGAATAGTCGAACGAGAGGCAAGGCCGGTGTCGATGCTCCCAATGTGTCTGCCCCATGCGCCCATAATTGACGGTTAATTCCGGTAGGCTCGAGATGGAAGTTGTCTATGTCCGGACTTTCTCCGAGGATTTCGCGATGGAAATGCAACCCGTTCAACTCTGTGTTCCATGAGCCGAACCACTCCGACCCTCATTTGCGCCGGTTGGATTTTGACCGGGCTCTCAAGTCCGGTTTTCGTGGCCAGTGCCACTGCGGACTGGCCCCAGTTCCGCGGACCGAGTGGACAAGGCATCTCGCAAGCATCCCCGCCGCCCGCGAGGTTTGACCACACCACCAACCACCTTTGGAGCACGATCACGCCACCCGGTCATTCTTCGCCCGTGTTACGAGGCAACCGGATTGTGCTTACCGCCATTGATGGGGAAAATCTCGTTACCATCGGACTCGATACGGCGACGGGGAACAAACGCTGGCGTCAGGTGGCTCCCGCTGCGGGCCTCGAGAAGGTTCATGCATTTTCCAGCCCCGCCACGCCGACGCCACTCGCCGCGGACGACCGGTTCGTGGTTTATTTCGGCTCCTTTGGTCTCCTCTGTTACGACGCGGAGGGGAAGGAACTTTGGCGACATGCGCTGCCCACGCCACGCAGTCAGTATGGAACTTCCAGCTCGCCGATCCGCGTGGGTGACACGGCGGTTCTGGTGCTGGACAGCGACGATCGTGCGT
>CAYXDZ010000577.1:1546-2421 GCA_964463815.1 uncultured Verrucomicrobiota bacterium
GGCTCGCTCGCTTGGGAGACGCCCCGACCGCTGGCGACCGCCGGCTGGTCCACCCCCGTGCTTTGGGAGCATGCGCATGGCTCCGAGATCGTCGTGCTTGGCGCACGGCGGTTGATGGCCTACGACAGCCGGACCGGAACGGACGCCTGGTGGCTCGACGGTTATTCGCCCGAGACCATCGGTATCCCGGCGATCGGCGACGGACTGCTCTTCGTCAGCTCCTCCGGCCTGGCCGGACCACCGACCGAGGGCTTCAAGTCCATGAACTGGGAGGAAATGCTCCCGCTGGACCGCAACCGCGATGGCCTGATCCAACGCGAGGAAATCCCGGAGGACTTCCGCTTCACCCTGCGGCCTGAACTGCCGGCGGACCATCCCGGACGGCATCTGCCAGTGCCTTTCCACCGCCTGTTCGGCAACGTGGATGGCAATCAAGATGGCGCGCTGTCCGAGGAAGAGTTTCAAACCTTCGTCAACCAATGGGGTGCCCGGGCGAAGCCCTCGCTTCGCGCCATCCGCCCGGGCGGCCGGGGCGACATCACCACCACCCATGTCGCGTGGGAATCCAACCGTGGCATCCCGGAAATCCCTTCGCCGCTGCATCATCAGGACCGGCTCTATCTGGTGCGGGACGGCGGCTTCCTCACGTGCTTCCGGGCCACTACCGGGGAACTGCTTTATCAGGAACGGGTCGGCGCACCCGGCTCCTACTCGGCCTCACCGGTCCTGGCGGGCAACCACGTTTATGTCGCCTCGCACAATGGCGTGATCACCTGTCTTGCGGCGGACAAAGACGAACTGGAGGTTCTGGCCCGCAACGATCTGGGCGAGAAAATCTGGGCCACGCCCGCGCTGGGCGACGGCGTAATTTACGT
>CAYXDZ010000578.1:0-2414 GCA_964463815.1 uncultured Verrucomicrobiota bacterium
ATGGTTGAAGGTCATGCCGGTTCCAACAGGCTGCATCACTCTGGCAAACTCCGGACTGCTAAAAGTCGGACCATAACATTCGTGGCTGACCACTCGATGCGATCCACCAACTGAACCATCTCGACTTCCTGCTCGCGCAAAACCCGACCAGTCTGCGTATCGAGCAACTGAAAATAACCTGGCGCATCGGAACTCTGACCCGGCATCGCAAAAGCAGTCGGGATGCGAAATACAACAATCTGAAACCGTCCATCCGGACTCGAATAGCGGCGATATTCTTCGCCTTTGGGGCGCCCCAAGAGAATGAACGTCAAAATAACCACCATGCCAACGAACACCAATCCGACCATTCTCTTTCGAGTGCTCATGTGTTGCGAAGCTGGCCAAGAGCAAAGGTCAGGCACAGCTCCCGAGAGCGCCGCCACGATGCTCTGAACTGTATCAAATTACCGCTCATGTGTCTGAAGTGCTCCCCGTTTGTCCGACCAATGGAAGCGGTTTTTAGACTAATGTTTTGACCGTCTTCTCTTCCCCCATTTTGAACCGAAGGGAACTGGGGGCGCAGTGGCCATGGCCAGTCCCCTCACGGCTCGCCCGTGGGCTGCCTTTCAATACCTCCAGCGGCGTCCGCTTTTCAAGCCCTTGATGCGGTCGATCCTCATTGTAGAAGCGGAAGTATCCACCCAGACCGGTCCGTGCCTCGGCCAGATCGCCGTAATCCCCAAAGGTAAATGTCTTCATACTGCACGCTGCGCCACAAGCGCTCCACCATCACGTTGTCCAAGGCCCGGCCGCGCCCGTCATGACTGACTGCCATTCCCGCCGACTGCACGGCATTGATCCATTCCGCGCTGGTGAACTGGCTGCCCTGATCGCTGTTGACGATCTGCGCCGGACAACCCGCCGCCCCCAGGCCCGTCTCCAACACCCGCAGGCACGGCACTGTTTCCAAGCTCGGACTCAATTCCCACGCCAGCACGTAACGACTGAACCATTCCAGCAGCGCCACCAGATACGCAAACCCGCCGCGCAAGCGCACATACGTGATGTCAACCGCCCAAACCTGATGCGGACGCTCAATCCTCAGCCCGCGCAGCAGATACGGAAACACGCTCGCGCCCGCGCCAGGCAGGCTCAATCGCGGCTGCGGATACACCGCCCTCAACCCCATCTCCCGCAGCAGACGGCGCACCCGTTTGGGATGGATCATCTGTCCTTCACGCCGCAACTGCTCCGTCATCCGGCGCACGCCGTAAAACGGGCGTGCCGTATAGAGCTCGTCCAAGCGATGGCACAACGCAATCTCCTCCGGCCCCGGCCCCACCGGCTTGTAGTAGAGACCGCTGCGACCCAATCCGACCAACTCGCACTGGCGTCGCACCGACAGCGCATCCTGGCAGTCAATCATGGCGCGGCGGGCCTCAAGCGAGAGGGCCGAACTTTTTTTTAAGCCACCGGTTCTCCACCTCCAGGCGGCCGATCTGTTCAAAGAGTTCGCGCTCCCGGTTCTCCACCGCCTGCGCCTCCCGTTCCACCCGCTGGCCAAAGACACCCGGCAACGCCACAAGCGCCTCCTTCTTCCATTGGCTGATCACCACCGGATGCACTCCATGCTCCGTGCTCAATTGATTGAGCGTCTTGTCCTCGCGCAGCGCCGCAACGACCACCTTGGCCTTAAACTCCGCGCTGTGCCGTTTCCGCGTCCGTTTACTCGTCTTGTTCGTCATTTCAGCGGTTGCTTTCTTAGCTTAACCACTGGTCGGATTTTGGGGGAGCACTTCACCTGAAGACCAACGAACTGAGCCTGTTCTGGAGTGTGGTTCTTTACTTTGGCCCCGCGGTTGGTCTGATATTGAGCGCGATTGTCGCGAGCAGCTTTGCATCCCAAGGTTATCAGCACAAACTGTGGGCCATCACGGGAATCCTGGCGGGCCTCAGCCCCGCTGCCTGCTGGATTTATATCTGGCTGCGTTACTGAGGCACATTCAAACCTTCGCTGCGCTCCTTGTGTCAGCCCAATACTAACCCGCAGTTGAATGGGTTATTGGCGGCCGGCCAGGTAGCGCCTCAAATCCGGATAAAAATCTTCTTCCGGTAGAGCCAGAGCAGCATCAACCAGAGGATGGCCAGCACGCACGCACCTTGAAACAAGCGGCTGTAAGGATCACCGAACAACCGGAAGAAGTCCTCACCCAGATGCGTGTTCAACGAGCTGCGGATGAAGCCCACGAACAACCATTCGGCGCAGTAGGCAAAGATCGAATTGGCCCCGATGACCACCAGCGGAAAAGCCCATGCCTGGGAGTTGCGGGCGTCGATCAGCGCATAAAACAAGGCCAGCAAAAGGAAGCACCAGCCACCGCTGAACAACACCCACGACGGCGTCCAGATTTTCTTCACGTTCGGGCAGAGAC
>CAYXDZ010000579.1:0-2409 GCA_964463815.1 uncultured Verrucomicrobiota bacterium
TTGGTTGGGTTGGCTGGTCATGTGGGCGGCCCGGAAGTTTGCGTGCGGTGAGCGAACAAGAATTCGTGATGCGCCAACAGGGTCAGGCAGCGACGCCACGAGGTGGCGATAAGGACAAGCTGCGTGAGCAGGATGAACGCGGCCCAGAAGCCGAACGATGCTGGCGGATGCCAGTGGCCGGACAGCCGTGCGTTGCCGAGTTCGGCCAGCGCAAAGGTTACGCCCGACGCGGCGAAGACCGGGACGATCAGCGCGGTGGTCATCGTCAGCAGCCAGCCTTGCAAAGGGGATCGAAAGCGCAGGGACTGGTAACAACCCAGGGTCATGAGCGCGCCGGTGGAGCTCGCCAGGAGCAAGGGTTCGGTCCAATGAAACGCGAAGCGCAGCCGGTAAAAGCGCTCCGGTAGATCGAAGTAAATCCCCGCCCAGATGAAGGTGAACATTGCCAGGGCGGGTGCGAATTGCACCCCCAGGGCGCGCAGGCGGCCGCTTACAATCCGGCCGCGCGGCAACGGCGAGACGAGCAGCAGTTCGAGCACGCCATTCGCCTCTTCCCGCCGGAAACTGGTCGTGGCCACGTAGGCGATGTTCATCAGAAAAAGGAGCACCACGAATCGCAGCGCGGCGGGAATGACTGAATCGTAGTAGGTGGGTTCATGCAAGACGAGGCTGCCCGCCACGGTGGCGATGAGGAACCAGAGCCACTTCACCGTGCGTGGCTTCCAGGAGTACTGGTAAAGCCAGGTGATGGGATTGCGGTTGAGCGAAGCCGCCAGTTGTCCGCGCAGAAGCTGTTTCCAGTAGCGCGGGGAAAACCAGGAAGCCTGCCAGCGCTGCAGGCGGATCGATGGCGGCCGGTCCCGCCAGTTGTCCGCCGTGAACCGGGCGGCGAGGGTGAGCATGAACCACGCACCCACCACGGCTCCGGCCAGCAGCCCGACGGCAACCCCGAGCACGGCGAAACGATAGTCCGGGGTGCCGGCCGCCAGGCGAAGATTCCACCAGCCATCCCCGATTGCACCGAGGCCGTAGGAGGTGTGCCAGCCGCCCGCCACTTCCCGCACCTGGATGAGGAGGCGTTCCATGGTCGAAGCCGAAACCCAGTCGGGGTGAACAGCGTCAACCACCGACTGGGCGGCGAAGTTGGCCGGGGTGATGGTGTGAAACCACGCCCGATAAACCGTCTGTTGCGCCAGCAGGCAGAGGCCGGTGAAGCCGGTCATCACCAACGCCGCCAGCGCGAGCGCGAGTTGCTGCGCACGCCACCAGCGGCGGGAAACGGCGGACGCGAGCAGGCCGGTGCCCAGCGCCAGGAGGATCGAGGCAAAGTTGTAAGTGAGGGCCAGCGCCACCTCCGGCCACCCGACGCCCCCCAGCACGACGGGCAGGAGGAGCAGCGGGAAATTGACGAGGATGAGATTCAGACCGCGCAGCGCGTGGGCGATGCCCTTGCCCACGACAATCTCGCGGCCGTTCAGCCCGGCGAGGAACAGCAGGCCCAGGGTGTTCTCGCGTCGTTCCTGACTGAGCGCATCCGCGGTGAGCAGCGGCACCAGCATCCAGATGATCAGGAAGAGCAGTTGGTTGATTACCACGAAGAGTCGGCGGCCCAGGAGGTGATCGGGCGTTTCGGTCATCACCATCATGGCGAAGGCCCCGGCCGCCAGACAGGAAGCGGCCAGACGAGCCCACCAGGTCGAAGGCTTGCGCGCTTCCACCAGCATCTCACGCTCGATGACGGGGCGGAGGTTCATCCCGCTGCGGGCAATGGAGGTGGTTTTGACTGACGCTTGGAGCGGAACGGCGGCCGCCAGATGCCGAGCGTGCCGGTGGCCGCGGCATGAAACCGTCCCAACAAACTGCGACGCGCGCCGAAAATCAACACGACATAAACAACCAGACCAATCACGCCCGGCAGCAACGCCGACAGCCAGAGTGCCTGAAAGCCGGAAAGCGCACCCATGCCCAATCCGGACATTTGTGCGACGAACTTGGCCAGCCCGGGACACACGAACACCAGGAACCAGGTGAGCGCGGTGGCGGCGGTGGGCCGGTCCAATCTGAGTCCGAGCCACAGTCCCATCCAGAGCGTGGCGGCGGAGAAGAGCAGGGTTTCCAGCGGCCCCACGACGGTCCTGATCGCCTGGTGCCAGAGGTAATCCCCCGGATCCCAGCCGACATTCGCCGGTTGCTGCCGGGCGCTTTCGAAAGCGAAGCTCAGGGAGATCAGGTCCGAGGTCACTTCGAGTAACACAACCACCAGCACCGCCGGGCCGAACACCCGGCACAAGCCGCGCCAATGGCCGGTCACGATCTCGCGCACGGAGAGCGGGGTGGCCAGCAGGAGTTCCAGCGCGCCCTCGCGCCGGGCTTCACCGGTGCGCCGCGCGGCGACGGCGGCCATCCAGA
>CAYXDZ010000580.1:0-2407 GCA_964463815.1 uncultured Verrucomicrobiota bacterium
GATTGGGTGAAACAGCCGGCTGCCGGGTAACGCAAGTTCCCCGGCAGCCAACCCATCCGTAAGTGTTTCCAAAGGGAAAAAAGAATTTGCGGATGCGGCGCCAGGTCCGGCCGGGGTGAGTTTGGAAGCCCTTCCCAGCCGTGCGGCGCTCCGGGTGGAGCGCCACGACACCGCATCCGCGAGAACCAAAGCATAAACCAAAACCAATCGAAATGATGAAAAGCATCCTCGTGCGTTCACTTCAGGCCATCGCACTGGCCGGATTGACCCTCAGCGCGTCCCAGGTCCGCGCCCAGATGGTCAATCTTTACGTGGGCTTGGATACCCGCCAAACCCTGCCGTCCGGCACCTACGCCGGACTGCCCAACCCCAACGCGGGCAGGCTTACGCTGCTGCACGCACACACTTACCCTTATGGCGAATTCCACAGCGGGCATTATCACGCCATCGGGGTGTACACCTACGCCGGGGATGCCGGCAATCCCGACACCCTTGACACCAGCGGCGGCAACGCCATCCCTGAGGTGTACACCACTCTGCCCGGCAACACCCTGGTGCCCGGTCAGGGGGAAGTCTGGCAGGGTCGCCTGGTAAGCCGCAAGACGCGCGAGCGTTACAGCGACCTGCGGATGCGTTCGGTCCACAGCCTGGCTTCGTTCGGTGCCGGCTCCGCCGAGCATTTCATGTTCAACAGCAGCGGCGGCACCCGCACCGCGCCGCTCACCGGTGCCAGCATCGCGCTGGAACTGGTCGCCAAGACGGAAGGACTGGGCATTGCCGACACTGAGGGCAACCCCATTCTCGCCAACCTCGGCGACCGCCAGGTCATCGGCAGCGGCGACGACGCCAACTTCGAATACCTCCCGGTTTTCTGGGTCGATGACACGGCCGAACCCGGCGATTACCAGGCCGAGTTCCGGTTGGTGGACGTGAACGACTCCGAAGGCCGCACCCCGTTCCCTTCCTCGGGCCGCTTTTTCCTCAAGTTCCGCGTGCCGGAAGCGCCCGTGCTCGGCGTCGCTCCGACGATCACGCTCACCCTGCCGCTCGTCACCGACGGTTGGGAACTCGTGGCCGCGCCGAACGCGGACGGTCCGTATGAACCCATTCCGTTCCCGCCCGCGCCGGACACCACTTACACGCAGACGGGCACGACTTACACGGGTTCATTCCCGCTGACAGCCGACCGCCAGTTTTACCAACTGCGCCGGGTCCAGCCCGCCCAATAGGAATTTCTTCCTGAGTCGGAAGAAAGGGGCGGGGTCTGGCCCGTTACACGTGTGTTTGCCAGGCCCCGCCTCCGTTTGAAAACATGAAGCCACCTCTTCAACCGGCGTTGGTGCTGTTGACGTTCCTCCTGGTGAGCGGCCCCGCCGTCGCCAACCATGTGCATCTCCAAGTCGCGTGGCGGTCAAATGCGCTGGTGCTGGAGATCTACGACTTTGAGGCCGGTTCCTCCCCGGCCGATGCTTATCCGTTCGTCCTCGGCAACGCGGGCATGAAGTTGATTCCGTCCGCGCCTGCCTTCGCCTTTCTGGGCGAAGCCGGGGCGACATTCTTTGCGCTGCCCCAGGACGAAAACCCAGACCTGCCGTTCCTCGGCATCGGCGTGGACCAGGCCCCCGCCGGATCTTTCAGCGGCAATAAGGTGAACCTCCGGCTCGTGTCGGTGAACGGCGCCGGGCACTTCGCGCTCTACCAGGTCAACGCCTTCGGCCAGCCAACGCTCCAGATGAATTCCCGTGACGGCATTGCCCCGGACAGCGACCGGGTCGTCCTTGCACCCGGCGCACACGAGCACCAGAACTGGGCCTTCAGCGCACCGGGTGAATATCAGGTCACCTTCGTCGCGGATGCGGTAATGCAGTCCACCGGGCAACCCGTCGCCAGCACGCCGGCCACGTATCGCTTTCGGGTGCTGCCGCCGCCCGCCCCCCGCCTCGAACTGACACGTGGGGCCAACGACTTCAACCTTTTGGTCCAAAGCCGCGCCGGTGCCCGGCTTCAGTTGATTGAATCCGCAGACCTCAAGCACTGGACCACCAATGCCGTGTGGCTGCTCACTGCATCCAACTGGCAGACCAATCTGCCGGCCACCGGCAGCCGCCGCTTCTGGCGGGTCGAGGAGGTGTTTCCATGAACGACCTTGATGGAGCGCGGACCGCCGGTTCGCGGTTGACTCGGCGGGAGGCCGGCGGACGAGCGGTCCGGGCTCCAGTGCGCGCTCAAATCCATACGGCTTTCCCGGCCGCCGTGTCCACCATCGGTGGCGGCCGGGCGCATGGGAGATGGTGGTTAAACGGGTTGTTGGGACCCGGATGCGGCGGAGTTGTCTCCGGGATGGCCCGCCGCATCCGCACCCACCGCCCATTGCCTCGTTCACACATTATGAAAAAATCATTCCTCA
>CAYXDZ010000581.1:0-2404 GCA_964463815.1 uncultured Verrucomicrobiota bacterium
TTCAGTTCGGGAAGCCCGGCAGCGGCCGGCGGGCGGTCAGGCGCTCGCGCAGCCACTGGATGTCCGGGTTGCCGGGCGCGGTCAAAAAGAAAAACTGCTTTCGCTCCACCGGCTTGCGGGTTCGTTCATCCTGCCACTTGTGCAGCTCCACATGCCCGTCGGCAAACGACACCGGGTTGGCCCCGGCATGCCGGGCCGCAGGCAGCGCAATGAGGGTGTCTCGTTCGAGCGTGCTATGTCTATTGACGAATGCGCTACCTCCGATGCTGTCCTCGTGCTCGTCCATGAACAACACTAACTGCGAGGGGGGCGGCTGGCCCAAGTCCGACGATTTGAAGTAAAGCCAGAAGCCTTCCGGATCAATCGCGGATCGTGTGCCCCCAAAATTGACATTCATTGAATAGCTGCGGACCCGGTTGTGGCGCTGGCCACCGTTGAGCGCCCAGGACTTGTCCGCCGGGCACTTGAACACGGCCGGGTTGCCCACGTATCCGCCCATGCCCCCATGCACGGCCGGGTCCACCAGCAGGAAGGAATTCGTGTTGTCGGGATTGTCCGGGCGGTAGTCCAGCCAGCCCCCCACCCACGATGGCAGGATGGGGTTCACCGCCGCCTCCCCTTGGGGATTGTTGGCGGGGAAGCGTTCCCCGTGGTCGGAGGTGTACACCTGCCAGGCGATCTGCAACTGGCGCAGATTGCTGATGCACTGCACCCCCTGGGCTTTCTGCCGGGCCTTGCCCAGCGTCGGCAGCAGCAGGCTGGCCAGCACCCCGATGATCGCGATGACCACCAGCAGCTCGATCAGGGTGAAACCGCGTTTGAAACCTGATTTCATCGCCGGAGTGTAGCGTGCTGGACGGTGGCTGCCAGTGTGCGTTTGAGGGCACAGGCCCGCCGGGTGCCTGGTCGTGCCCGGCGGGCTGGCTCTGGATCAGGGAATTGGCGTGAGCAGAAAGGCCCGAACGACACCACCCTGCGGGCTCTGGTGCCAGCCCCAGCCCGTGATTTCACCCCGGTCATTGATGTCGTTGGCGCTGGCGAGCTGCCACCAGCCGGTGCCGGGCGGAATCAAGTTGTTCAAATTCTGCCACTGCGGCCATCCCGCAAGGTGGACGAACGCCGATCCGCCCGACCCGCCCACCACCTGTTGGTAGCTGTTCAGGGCCACCGCCACGGAGTCCCCCGTCACGGACGGGCCGGCGAGATCGGTAAAACCCAACCCCAGGCCGGTGCCCGGCTGCTTGATGAAGGCATGTGACCAGCCGTTGTCGAGCTGGGCGGTGCCGACCGAATACCCCAGCCGGTTAACATCGCGTGCCTCGCTGGTATTTGATGAAAGCGTGCCGAATGCGCCTATGTCATCAAAGGAGGGATCGATATTGGCGTTTGGAGAGGTCACAAAGCCCCGCCAGACGCCGTTCCCGTTTAAGGACTTCCCGGCAATCATCCGCCAGAAGCCAAACTTTTCCAGCGAGATGCCGTAGGCATAACTTGATCCCGAAGCACCAAAACCCGTCAGGGATTCAAGATCGTGCGGGGTGGTCTGTCCGGCTACCCAGAGCGTGGCGCGAGGCGACAGGGCTGTGTTGTAGCTGAACCCCACGACATTTCCCTGCGCATCGATGGCGTGAGCCTCGCTCGCCGGCGCGCCGGAATTCAGCACTCCCAATATCTCGTAGTCCGGCTCGGTCCAAAGCTGGTACGAGCCAAGGTTCTGGAACAGCGCGGCAGGCACCCCCGCCCGCTGGCGAAAGGCACGCTTGCCGGAACTGCCAAACGTCACGTAGCCGCTCACCTGCTCATTGCCATTCACTCCGGTGGAGAAGTTGTTGATGCGATAAGGGAATCCGGAAGAATAATTCACCAAGGTCAGCGCCGAACCGTTGTCAAAAATCTGACCGTTCTCCCATCCGAAGTTCTGAAAGCTCCACCCACCGTTGCCAACCGTGCGGTAAATGAGCGACTGGCCCACCACTTGGGAGAGGTTGTTCAGCGCCATGCCGTTGGCTTCCTCGCCGGCCAGGGTGCCCAACTCGGTGATGGAGTAGCGGAGGACCGACCCATTGCCGCGATTCTCCATATTGCGCCGGAATTTTGGCCAGAAGCTCGAAGCCAGCTTGCTGCCGTTGCCCTCCAAGGCATAAATTTTACCGCCTTCATCCCCGACATAGATGGTTCCATCATTCCCAATGGCGGGTGAGGTGAAAACGGCTGTCCCGTTCAACCCCTTGTTCGCGATTATGCTGCCGGAGGCGTTGATGGCCACCACCCCGCCAGTGCCTGAGACATCGCGCCCGACATAGAGGGTGCCATCCGATGCCAACGTGGGCGTCGATCGGCACTGCCCGTGGCGGCGCAAATTTTTTTCTGTAAATTCCGCGAGCATTAAACTGAGGGCGGGGTT
>CAYXDZ010000582.1:0-2400 GCA_964463815.1 uncultured Verrucomicrobiota bacterium
AGGGGTGCGCGCCGACAATCCGCAGGACGCCTCGCAGTTTGCCGCCAGGTACAAGGAAAACCGGCCGCTGTTGCGAGAACGGATCAACGCCGCGCTCGCGACGCTCAAGCAGCAACCGGGCGTGAACACCAACCGCATCGCGGCAATTGGCTATTGCTTCGGCGGCACCACCGTGCTGGAGCTCGCCCGCAGCGGCGCGGACTTGAAGGGCGTGGTGAGCTTCCATGGCGGACTCGGGTCGCCCACGCCGGCCGACGCGCGGAACATCAAGAGCCAGGTGCTCGTGCTGCACGGCGCGGATGATCCGTTTGTGCCGGCGGATGAAGTGGCGGGTTTTGAGAAGGAAATGCGCGACGCGAAAGTGGACTGGCAGTTGGTCAGCTACGGCGGCGCGGTGCACAGCTTCACGGACTGGAACGCCGGCAATGACAACTCGAAGGGTGCCGCCTACAACGAAAAAGCGGATCACCGCTCCTGGGTTGCGATGAAGGCGTTCTTCGCGGAAGTGCTCAAGTAACCCGGGGACTGGAGCAATGGAGTTGTGGCGAGTTGGAATGGCCGAACTCCAACGCTCCTTCGCTCCCTCACTCCGTGTCACGCCAGGGAGTGTGCAACTGGTGCGCTACTCCAGTTCGATTCCCACCGGGCAGTGGTCGGAACCCATCACCTGCGGCCATATGAAGGCCCCCTGCAAGCGCGGCCGGAGCGCACGGGAAATTCCGAAGTAGTCGATGCGCCAGCCGATGTTCTTGGCCCGGACGCCCGGCCGCTGACTCCACCAGGAGTAATGACCGCCGCCTTTTTCAAACTCACGGAAGGTGTCGATGAAGCCCGTCCGCAGCAGCTCACCGAAAGTGGTCCGCTCCTCAATGGTGAAGCCCGCATTGCGTTCGTTGCCCTTGGGCCGCGCGATGTCGATCTCCTGATGCGCGCAGTTGAGATCACCGCAGAAGATCACCGGCTTTTTACGCTCCAGTTTTTTGAGGTGCTTGCGAAACACGACATCCCATTCCCGGGTGCGATAAGCGAGCCGGGACAGGTCGCGCTTGGAGTTCGGAGTGTAAACATTGACGAGCACGAAGTCGGCGAACTCGGCGTTGATGACACGGCCCTCCTGGTCATGTTCCGCGATGCCAAAACCATAAGTGACCTTCAGCGGCTTCTCGCGGGTAAAGATGGCGGTGCCGGAGTAACCGGGCTTCACCGCCGAGTTCCACACATGATGATAACCCGCCGGCCAATCGAGGTGGTTAAGCTGGTCCGGGTGCGCCTTGGTCTCCTGCAGGCACAGCACGTCCGCTTTTGATTCGCGAAAAAAATCAATAAAACCGCGCTTCAAGACGGCGCGGATGCCATTCACATTCCAGGAAAGAAGTCGCATGAAGTGTTTTCTTTGACGGGAGGTTGCCGGGGCCGGCTGGCGGTGAAAAGCGGAATTGCAGCGGTTGCCGGCACCCCGCGAAAACGTCATGTCGAGAATCCCCGCCATTGACAATGGCGGCGGATGCTTCGAAATCATCCGCGGATGACCGCCAAGAATTTGATTCTAATCGCCTGCGCCGGGGCCGTCGGCACGGTGGGCCGGGTCATGCTGTCGGGCTGGATCAACCGGTTGGGTGGCGGGAAATTTCCCTGGGGTACATTGACGGTGAACCTGCTCGGCTGCCTGCTCTTTGGGTTGATCTTCGCGCTGGCCGAGGAGAAGCAACTGATTACGCCCCGGCTTCGCCTGATCCTGCTGGGCGGATTTCTCGGTGCTTTCACCACCTTTTCATCGTTCGGTTTTGAGACCATGACTTTGATCCGCGACGATCACTGGCTGCTGGCGATCGCCAATGTCGGCGTGCAAAACATTTTGGGAATCACAACCGTTTTTCTGGGCGTGTATCTCGCGCGGCAGATTTTCTAGCGTGGCCAGCCGCCACTCTGGCTCATACTGAAGGGCCGTGCTTTCGCGAAAAAAAGCCCGTCTCGGAGAGACGGGCTTGAAGAATAAGCAGGCGGCACCCAGTTACTTGCGGCGGGCAAAGGCCACACCCAGCAGTCCCAAGCCGAAAAGCGCCAATGTCGCGCCACCATCCGGAACTCGCGGCGTTTCAGTCTGGATCTCCAAGGATGCCCATTTCAACCAAACATCCTCGTACCTCCATTCATTGGCCATTCTAACTCGGTAGTCGATGGTGCCGTCAGCCAGATTGGCAAGCACCGCGTCCAAAGCCGAAGTGCTTAACACTGAAAAGAGGTCATAGCTGAAGGTGTTGTAGCCGCTGATCTGGTTGCCTGAACTTGATCCCAAGCTAACCCCGCCGATCGAGAAACTCACTTGTTCCTTGGCGCTATCGTTATCCCAGAGACCGAAGGAAACTCGGGCACCGATAATCGAATCGCCCGGGGTATAAC